>NZ_JAVIHI010000045.1:0-15435 GCF_036680365.1 Streptococcus sp. SS-4456
CCTCTACTTTATCATCTTGAGAATGAAAAAAGTAGTGAGTACTCTCTCCCGTCGGAGATTTCTTCACTACTAATCTTAGTATGTTTTTGTCTATTCGATTTGGTGGATTATGGAGTTGACAACAGACTATGCTTTTCAAGGGACAATTGTCATCTTTATTCTTTTCGTTCTTTGGTATCGTAAATCAACCTTCAGGGAAAAAGAGCAGGCACTGAAAGATGAAAAAGAACGTGCCAAGAGGATGGAGCAGAGAAAGACGGAAGAGGCACTGGCCGTGCAACATGCCTTTCAAGAGGGGATTATCGTGAGAGATGGTTTCTACAATCCTCAATTGGATGATTTAGAAGCCTTCGCTAAGCAGACGATTATGAAATTCACGATAGATACTGCTGAAAATCCAGACAAGACAGTTATCACCTATCGTCGTTCCAATCGGTGGTTGCATGAATTTGACATTGACGATATGCCCTATGATCATATCAAGATTTATCATGATGGGGAGGTTCATCAGGTTTTAGCTCGCTTCCGTAAACAGTCTGCTAAACGTTTTAAGCGTGACAAGGAGCTAGGGCTGGGAGATTATCATAGACGGTCTTTGCGGCCGTGGATCCGTCCAGTAGATGCTGAATCGTATGATAGGACCCATATTATTCCTATTGGTTATCACGGTTTTGAAGCCGATCCACGCCTGGTCATTGGTTGGTCTAGTGAGCAAAATAGAAATCAGTTTCCAGAGTGGGAAAAACTGCTTGCTTCTATCAATCAAGTCGAGGACATTATTTGGTACACGGAGATAAGAAAAACGAAATACGGCGCAAAGTGGACCTATGTGTTGACGGACAAGAATGGTCGTGCCTTGCAACGGGGTGAATTTGTCATGGGAACGGAAGAGAAGCCTGTGACCTTTGAATGGGGGACCTATGAACAATAAAAAAGGCTGTCTGCTTATTCTTGCAACTATCTTTGTCTTATATAAAATTATTCTGCCAAGTAAGGTGCTGACGGGCTTACTTGGTCTGGCTATCATGGCAGGTCTTGCTTATTTTGTGAAAAAAGAATTCTTCACCAATCGGACCGCAAACTTTTATCATTCAGGAAGTGAAATAAAGCCACACATTCGGAAGAAAATTGTGACACGGAAGACCTATTCGCCTGACTATGATCGTCTGGAGGCTTTTGAACAACAGGATGCACTCTATGTGACCAGTAGAGAACCTTTTGGTTCCTCGGTTGTCATTGAGTACAGAAGATTGCCTCAAGAAGTTGCCCCTGAAGGTTTTTCAGATATACCTAAGGATACTATCTTGGTTCATCATTCGGAGGACAAACATCAGTTGATTGCATTCTTTGGTAAGGGTTCTTTTCACAGGGTTCCATTTGACTACTACCGTGGGGATGATTTTCCTTTAGAGAAGATGTGGGTGCGACCCTATGGACCTGTTTTTCAAAGATGGATGTTAATTCCCTTTACTTTTCATGGTTTGGAAGCCGATCCTCGTCTATTCATAGCTGTTGAGGGGATGACAGAAAGAATCTTTGATACCTATAAAGAAGCCATGTATGATATTGGTCTTTTAAATAGGGACCAGGATACCTGTATTTTCATTGACATCAATCGCTTTGATACAGGCATGGGTATCCTGTATCAGGTCTTGGACAAGGAACAATCCATCATCTATACCCAAAACTTTTTCCTTCCTGGAAACTATACTTTTGAAAGCTTAGAAAATGGAGTAAGTGTCTAATGTTTCATATCAATTATCAAGGAAAAGTGGCAAAATGTGGTGGTCTTTTTCGAAAATGTGAAATCGAAACCAGCCCCATTTTGCAACCAAGGTAGAAGGGGAGGTCTACTTAGAAAAATGGGAGGACAATCGCCGGAGGTATCCAAGTTTACAATATAGCTCGCTCGTAGAGCCATGTTCTAATGGGCATGGACCGGGTAATCTGTTAAAAGTGGAAGGGGGGTCCGAGTATCTTCATGTGTTTTTGAATAGTGAGGAGCTTGAGGAAGCCATTTTGGAATTTTTATTCCAAGAGTATGAAAAGGGAGTCTTACCAATGACTGTTCTGGGACCCGCAGCTGATTTTACGGAAGATCCTCAGTTAATAAAAATTGTGGAGCAATTTTATGCTTGTGATGGGGATTATTGGATAGCGGGTGGACCAAGTCCTGCTCCAGGGATGAGCATCGATAGGATCCTGCCCCTTTTGGTAGAACGCTTGTATGCAAAATATAACATTGTTGAATTCTTTGCTTGGCTAGGATACGCAGTCTATTATACGGGAGAATTTATTGGGATCGGTTATTTCAGATGTGGTTATTCGGATTTCTTAGTCTCAAGGGAGAATGAGGCATGGGCAAAAGAGATAGCCTACTTATTTGAAGAAGATGATGACTATGACTATGAGCTGGAAGAATAAAGGAGGATTGGAAGATGGTGCTATATCATTACTCATCGAGAACGGGTATGGTGGAGGAATGTACTGCTAGAACAGTGGAACATTGTGAGTTTAGTGCTTATTCGCATTCAGAGAATTTTTCTTGGGTGGAGAAGTATCGTCAGGATGAAAATAAGGCTAGGAAGGAGGCGATTGATAATACGGAACGGCTCTTGAAAAGGGATTATTTGTTTGCAACTTTTTCTGATCGCTTATTGTGGTCAGATACAGGGGTTAAGGACTGGTCGCGAGTAACTATACGAGCAATGGAAGTCGCTAAAGTAGACAGTGACATTATTCAGTGGTTAAAAAGCAAACCCTTCTGTCTTTTCCGTCGTTCTCAATCAGGGATTGCCTCTTTTCTCAACTCACAAAATGGTCTGAAAGATGTCGCTAAGGTGATGGAATCTCTATTCTATACTAATATGGGGTCTGATTTAGGAACTCAGACCATGTTAGACCGTTGGCAATTAAGAAAACTCTGTTCAAATGACGGGGCGGCTACAAATTTTCATAAGCCAGTTCTCAACCACCATATTACCAGCATAGATAACTATACTCTAGCAAACGTTTGGTTGGAATATGTCCGGGAAAAGAAAAAAAGCGAAGAATTGCGTGAATTTATCTATGGGATGGAGATATTCTATGCGATTGTACTGCCAACCGGTCAAAGTCGCCCAGAGGAAAATTATTGGACTTGCAAATAGTAGTAAAATTTTTTAGAATAGAGAAAAATAACAATTGGCGGTTGAGATATGAAAGATAAATTGTTGCTGGCGATCTATATCTTAGAGATATTAAAAAAGTATTCCAGCCCCCAAAGCAGGCTCACACAAGCGCAGATTATGAAGCGTTTAGACACTGACTATACTATTTCGATTACCAGAAAAACTCTTTCCAACTATCTGGTGAGATTAAAAGAAGAGGGATATATTGAAGGTCAACGGGGTGTCTATATTCGCCGGGATTTTTCTGATAATGAATTAAAATACCTGATTGATAGTATCCTCTATGCTAAACATATGCCGGATGAGCAGGCTGTCACCTTGATTGAAAAATTAAGGAATCTATCTCCTAGCCGTGTCAAAAACCGGGCCAAACACATTAGCTATCTATCCTCCATGAACCATACTGACAATATGTGCCTGGATCAAGTTGTTGAAGGTTTGGAGGAAGCTATTGAGAAGAATAGAAAGGTTCAAATTACGACCTGTCGTTACAGTCTGTCGGGGAAATTAGTGGATACAGGCACTAGTATCATCAGTCCCTATTACATTGTTTCTTCCATGTCTCGCTACTATGTGATTTGTTATGACGACTGTCGGGGGCAATATCTGGAGAACCGCCGTCTAGATCGGATTACTCAGGTTGAGGTCCTCTCAGAACCACGACGTAAGCTCGATCAGAGTGCTAGTATGAGAGAACGGTTTCATCTAGGTCAGTACATGAAGGAACATCTCTATATGTTTTCTGGTCCGACTGGCAAAGTTCGGATTGCCTTCAAAGAACAATTAGTTGGGATTGTAATTGACTGGTTTGGCAAGGATTTTCGCTTCGTGAAACAAGAGGGCGATATGGTGACTGTTGAGCTTATCTGTAATGAAGATGCCTTTTATCACTGGGCCCTGCAATACGGGGAACATTTTGAAATAATAGCTCCCGACCATCTCCGGAAGAGAATGAAAGAAGGTTTAGAAAAAATATTAAAAAAATACCAATAGAACTTGATAATGTGTAATCTTCTACCCATAACATTTTATATAATAGTCCCATAAATAAGAAAAGAGGTACTATGATGTCACTATTATTATTGAAAAAGAATGGTTTGTTTGGTTTGATGACAGTAGATGGAAAAATGATTTTTCCGCCACTTTATTCCGAAATATCCGAATATTCTAATGGGCTGATTGCAGTCAGAAAAGACAAGCTCTGGGGCTACTTAGATGAAGAAGGTCAGCTGGTAATTCCTTTCCAATTTACAGAGGCTAAGAAATTCTCAGCCAAGGGGGCAGCGCCTGTTAAATTTAATCACTCACCTAGCTCGTGGGGAATTATTGATCGGACAGGTAAGCAACTCAATAAGAAATTGAATTTTGATCAGGGTTACCATGCAATTTCAGAATTCTCGGAAGAAGGATTAGCCATAGCTCAGCACTATCAAACCTATTGCTTGCTTGGGGAAGATGGACGGATTGTAAACAACCAATTCTATGCTAGTATTCATAAATTAGATTTGAGCAATACCTATCTAATTCGTGAGTTGAGTTCCTACATAGCTGTCAATGAAGATATGGATGTTATTTTTAGGTCGGAAAAGCACTATGATGAAATTTACTCTATATCCCATGGGATGCGGCAGGTGGTTATGGATGACTTGGTTGGCTATGTAGATGAAACAGGTCGAGAAGTCATTCCTTGTCAGTACCAATTGGCTTATGAATTTGCGGAGAATGGTCTGGCTCCTGTCCAGTTCGACAATGGTTTGTTTGGTTACATCAATAAAGAGAATGATCTTGTTATAGAACCTCAGTTTGACGATGCCTCTATTTTTGAAAATGGTTTGGCTCCTGTTACAAAAGATGGCAAGACCTGGTTTATCAATGAAAAGGGCGAGGCTGTCTTTGGGATGACCTTTGCGGCTGCCTCTCATTTTGCGGGTGGTTTGTCAAATGTGACCTTGCATACTGGTCAAACTGCTTTTGTAAATACCTCTGGTCAAATCGTTTTCTACTATCCATCCGAATGGGAAGTGGAAAAGTTTACAAGTAAGGACATCACAACCTTCAAGGTTGGGGATGAAGTAGGTATCATCAATAAGCAGGGAGATGTCATCGTATCAGCTTGTTGCGAGAGTTTGGAGGTGAGTGAGTTTGGTAATCTGCATCCCTACAAACAAAACGGGCTATGGGGTTATATTGATAGTGAGGGCAGCATCGTCTTTAAAAATCAATTTTTACGAGCCAGCACCTTTGGGGCAAACGGTCTAGCTAGTGTCCAAATTGAACGAGCAGTGGCTGTAGAAGACCAAGTAATAGAAGAAGATGATATCATTATTGAGATGGATGAAGAGAAATCGATTTTTTGGAATATTATCAACGAAGATGGCCACATCTTGTTCCAGTCAGAAGATTTAGACTTCCTCTCAGGATTTGGTTCAAGCCCTTATGCCTACTGTGTAGAAGATGGCAAGTATTACTTTATCAATGCAGAAGGGGTTCGATTTGGTAAGGGAGATGAGTTTATGTCGACATTCTGTGACGGCGAAGCGATCGCTTTGCAATCAGGTTACTTCAAGTATTTGGATGCATTGGGACAGGAGTTAAATCTGGATAAGTTTGGTTTGGTTCGCTTGTCGGAGGATTTTGAATTGATGGTTGATCTTGATTTTGAAAAGGAGAATTAACATGAAAACATTTATTACGGAACTGGTGGCACTAAAAAATACTGATTGGGTACAGCACCAAGTGCTCAATCAGTCTACTCCTAATATGTGATCCATTAGGGCATTACAAACGATGGATAGTCAAAAAAACAGCTATCTCCCTCCTGGGATAGCTGTTTCTGTAATATATTGTAACAGTATTTTTTGAAAAATAGCTAAAAATACTACGATTTTTTTGAAGTTATTTTCTAGGAAGATTTTCATTCGTTTCTTATCTCCAGAACTTGTCATAGCCTTTCTTCTCATCCATGTTAAAGGTGATGATAGTGCGGAGCAGGTCCCAGTTGACTTCTTGGTCTTCCTTGATTTTGAAGAGGTTGGAGGTTGCTTCGTAGCCTGCTTCCTTGATGTCCTGGGCAAAGGTTTCCATAGTGACCGTTTCAGGTGCAATGGAAATATGGGACTTGGCAGCGGAGAAGCCGATAATAAAGGTTCCGTCCATGATAAACATGGGCTGGTTCCATTTGATTTCTGTCGTCAGACTTGGAAATTCTTGCTGGATTTGGGTGAAGATTCTTGCCAGTTTGTCCTTCAAGACAGGATTGTTGACCTTGTTCAAAAATTCTTGGAGCATGATGTTTCCTTTGCTTTTTTATTTCATTGTATCACAAAAGGCTGGGACAAAAGTCCTGGCCTCCTTATTTTTTTTTAATAGTTAAACTTGACGCAGTGGTTGAGTGGGCTCTAATTAGCTGATTTTATCAGCTTTTACAGCCCCACTCCCTTCTTGCTTATTTCACCAAAATCGCCAAGGCTTGATAGGGTTTCAAGGTAATTTTCTTACCGAGTTTGCTGTCAGGATAGTTGCTGATGAGGACTTGGCCGTGGGCGTAATCGTCTGTCAGGTCTAGTTCAACCTCTTCTGCAAAGAAGTTGTTGAGGACCAGTAATTTTTCACCGTTTAGTAAACGCTCAAAGGCATAGACTTTCTGGCTGTCCTTATAGGCCGCCTTGTAGTCCCCTTCTGAAATCAGAGGGAGCTCTTTCCGCAGGCGGATGAGTTCTTGGTAGAAGGTAAAGATTGGACCTGTTTTTTCCTGTTCAACGTTAATGGTTGGATAGGATTTGCCAGCTTTCAGCCAAGGGGTACCTGTTGAGAAGCCTGCATTGTCAGAAGCATCCCATTGCATCGGGGTGCGGGAATTGTCACGGGACTTGGCCTGGATAATCTTGAAGGCCTGATCAGGTGCGTGACCTTGATCCAAGAGCATCTGGTAGGCATTGATCGACTCGACATCGACATAGTCGTCCATGCTATCGTAGTCAGGGTCAATCATGCCGATTTCTTCGCCCATGTAGATGTAAGGAGTACCGCGTGACAAGTGGATAGAGGCTGCCAGCATGGTTGCTCCTTCGTTTCGGAAATTCTCCACATCAACAAAGCGGTTGAGGGCACGAGGTTGGTCGTGGTTGTTGTAGAACAAGGCATTCCAGCCATTTCCAGCTGACATCTCCTCGCCCCAAGTGTGGAAGAGGCGTTTGAGTTCTTCAAAGTCAAAGTCCATAATGGTCCATTTTTGACCGTCCTTGTAGTCCACTTTCAAGTGATGGAAGTTGAAGGCCATGGACAATTCTTCCCGCTCAGGAGCCGTGTAGAGAATGCAGTTTTCAATGGTAGTAGCAGACATTTCCCCAACGGTCATGAAGCCTTTTTCTGCTCCAAAAGTAGCATTGTTCATCATCTTGAGGTAGTCGTGGGTGATCGGGCGGTCGGTGTAGGCTGGCTTGCCGTCGTTGATTGGGCAATCTTCTAGGATCTCATCCTTACCAATCAAGTTGATAACGTCGAAGCGGAAGCCTTTGACACCCTTGTCTTTCCAGAAGTTGACCACCTTGAAGAGTTCTTCGCGGACATGCGGATTTCGCCAATTGAGGTCGGCTTGGGTCACATCAAAGAGATGAAGATAATATTTCCCGGTATCACCAAAGGGTGCCCAGGCATTGCCGCCAAACTTGGAAACCCAGTCAGTTGGTTGGTCACGCAGGATAAAGAAATCTTGGTAGTATTTGTCGCCAGCCAAGGCTTTTTGGAACCACTCGTGATCTGTCGAGCAGTGGTTGAGGACCATGTCCAGCATGAATTCGATGCCCAGTTCTTTACCGACAGCCACCATTTCTTCAAAGTCAGCCATGGTGCCGAAATCAGGATTGACGGCTGTATAGTCTGAAATGTCATAACCGTTGTCCCGTTGAGGACTTGGGTAGAAGGGATTGAGCCAGATCATGTCAATGCCTAATTCTTTTAGATAAGGGAGTTTTTCAATAATCCCACGCAGGTCGCCGACACCATTGCCGGTCGTGTCCTTGTAAGATTTGGGGTAGATTTGATAGACGACTTTGCGTTTGTCTATGGTCATGATGTGTTTACCAATTCCTTTCTTAAAAATGATGTTATCAACGGTAAAGAGTTGGGGTCACCAACTCTCTACACTTATTTTGTTTTATGCTTTGTTGCTTTCAAGACAGCTTGGCCACGTTCTACTGAACGAGGAAGCTCTCCAAGAACCTCCGTGTTGAAATCAGTTTGGTTGGTCACGATAACAGGTGTTTCAGCAACAAGACCAGCAGCCTTAATGACATCGATGTCAAAGCTAATCAATTGATCACCAGCTTTTACCTTGTCGCCTTGTTTGACGTGAGCTGTGAAGCCTTTGCCTTCCAATCCAACAGTATCCATACCGATGTGCATAAGGAGCTCAACTCCGTTTGCAGCCGTAATACCAACAGCATGGTTTGTGGGGAAGAGGACGGATACTTCACCGTCAACTGGAGCAACCAAGATACCTTCGCTCGGATCAATAAGGACACCCTGTCCCATGACACCTGAAGCAAATACAGGGTCAGTAGCTTGTGACAATTCTTTAGCTTGACCAGTAAGTGGGCTGATCAATTCGATAGCAGCGCCAGTTTCAACAACTGCTTCAGCTAGGACTACAACTTCTTCAACAGTTTCTTCTTTTTTTGAAAATGCACCTGTACGTTTGAAAACTACTGTCAAAATCATTGGTACTACAATTGCTACCAACATAGTGAGGGCAAATACTCCCCAGTATTCAGCCTTGATAGACAAGATACCTGGAAGACCACCGATACCGATAGAAGCAGCTTGGATGTTAAAGGTTACAGATAATAGACCAGCAATACTTGAACCGATCATAGCCGCTACGAATGGGTAAACGTATTTGACGTTG
Organism: Streptococcus sp. SS-4456; assembly: GCF_036680365.1. Classification (NCBI taxonomy): domain Bacteria; kingdom Bacillati; phylum Bacillota; class Bacilli; order Lactobacillales; family Streptococcaceae; genus Streptococcus; species Streptococcus sp. SS-4456. The sequence goes on from NZ_JAVIHI010000045.1 coordinate 9,076, forward strand.
ACACCAAAGAGGGCTGGTTCAGTGATACCAAGGTAGGCAGAAATGGTTGCTGGAAGCGAAATTTGTGCCTCTTTTTCATTCTTACGGTTCATGAGGAAGTAAGCAAATACTGCAGAACCTTGTGCAATGTTAGAGAGGGCAATCATTGGCCATAGACCAGTACCACCAGCATCTGCAATCAATTGGGTATCGATGGCGTTGGTCATGTGGTGAAGACCAGTGATAACGAATGGCGCATAAAGGGCACCAAATACCGCACCGAAGAGCCATTTCACAGGACCTGTTAGACCAGCCAATACAATAGTTGACATCCATTGACCGATAGTCCAACCAAGAGGACCAAGGACAGTATGAGCTAAGATAAGTGCTGGCAGAAGGGATAGGAAGGGAACAAAAATCATTGATACCACTTCAGGAACAACCTTGCGCCAGAAGATTTCTAGGTAAGAAAGGGCCAAACCTGCCAAGAGGGCTGGGATAACTTGCGCTTGGTAACCGATACGGGCGATTGAGAAGAAGCCGAAGTTCCAAGACCAGTCGCTGGCAATAGTTGCTGCGTCTGTACCAGGTACGGCATATGCGTTGAGCAACTGAGGTGATACCAAACAGATACCAAGGACGATACCGAGGATCTGTGATGTACCCATCTTACGAGATACAGACCAAGTGATACCTACTGGTAGGTAGTGGAAGATGGCTTCACCTGGCAACCAGAGGAAGTGGTTGACACCATTCTAGAATGGTGATACTTCAACGATAGTCTTCCCATTCAAAGCAGACCATTGTACGCCTTCTAATACGTTACGGAAACCGAGGATCAAACCGCCGACGATAAGGGCTGGGATGATCGGCGTGAAGATTTCCGCCAACATAGTCATAACACGTTGGATGGCATTTTGGTTGCTTTTAGCAGCAGACTTAGCTGCTTCTTTCGACACGCCTTCGATACCAGATACGGCTGTGAAGTCGTTGTAGAAAAGAGGAACATCGTTACCGATGATAACTTGGAACTGACCAGCATTGGTAAAGGTTCCTTTTACGGTTGGAAGATCTTCGATGACTTTGACATTTGCTTTTTTGTCATCTGCAAGAACAAAACGCATCCGTGTCGCACAGTGAGAAACTGCTGTGACATTGTCTTTGCCGCCAATAGCGTCTAAGAGCTGTTTGGCTTCTTTTTCAAATTTTCCCATATATTTTTCCTTCTAGGCACAATTGGGCTAGTGCCGTTCCCATATTTTTTAGTCACTTAGTTTCTCTCTTGGTACTTTGTTAACTCGCTTTACCGTACTCTATGAGGGTTACATTTTATCAGCAGTATGATTTTTAACCTTCAACAGTCGCTACTCTGACTGTTGGAGCAGCCAGTAGCTAGTTGCCTAGTACCAAAAGTAAACTAAAAGACTTTGTTTTCCGATTTATCATGTTTTAGGGGGACACAACAAATTGGATATACGAAATTTGTACGGACAAATTTCGTTTGTGCTATCATTGTATCCGATTTCAAAAAATAATGCAAGCCCTTTTACTTAAATTTTTTAAAATTTTGTTATAATAGTGATGTTGTATGATAGAAAGCAGTCAATATATGGGGTTAAAAAATGAAAAAATACCAAGAAATTTATTATGACTTAAAGGAAAAAATCCGTACAAATCTTTATCCGGCGGAAACGCCCTTACCGACCGAGCTACAATTGCAGGAAATCTATGGGGTTAGTCGGGACACGGTACGCAAGGCCTTGGCTATGTTGACAGAAGGGGGGCTTATCCAAAAGGTTCAGGGACGTGGTTCCATGGTCTTGAAGCAAGAGATCTTGAATTTTCCTGTTTCTGGCTTGACCTCCTATCAGGAATTGACCAACTCTCTTCAATTGTCTAGTCAGACACAGGTTGTCAGTCTAGAACAGGTGACGGTCAATAGCAGTCTGGCTAGTTTGACAGGTTTTGAACCCTATAGCAAAGTCTGGAAAGTTGTCCGTACACGTTCTATTGATGGGAAGATTTCTGTAGTGGATACGGACTATTTGGCTGAGGAGTTGGTTCCAGCTCTGACAGTTGCGATTGCGGAGAAGTCCATCTATGAATACCTAGAAGGCCAGTTGGGTTTGGATATCGCCTATGCGCAAAAGGAAATTACGGTGGAGCCTACCAGTCGGGAAGAACGTGATTTGATGCAGTGCCAGGATGATTATTTGGTTCTCATCAAGTCCCGGGTCTATCTGGGGGATACAAGACAGTTCCAATATACAGAAAGCAAGCATAAGATTGATAAATTCCGATTTGTAGATTTTGCACGCAGAAAACATTCTTTGTAGGATATGGATTAGCAAAATCATCTATTTTATTGTATAATGGTAAGCGAGGTGTTTTATGGCAAACTTAAATCGATATAAATTTACATTTGGTGAGAAGCAATTAACCTTAACGACAGAACATGATAATCTCTTCATGGAAGAAATTGAGCGTGTTGCAACTGAAAAATATCAGGCAATCAAGGAAAAGATGCCAACGGCTGACCCTGAAACCTTGGCGCTTTTATTGGCAATCAACGCCCTCTCTGTTCAATTAACGCGTGAAATCGCTTTTGAGCAGACGGAGGCAGAGTTGGCCTCTGTAAAAGAAAAAGTATTGAAGAAAAATGTCACATTAGTTGATTTGGATGAACTTGAGGAGAAGGCATGATTTCATTGGTAATTTTGCTAATTTTGGCCTGGAGCTTCTATATTGGCTACAGTCGTGGCTTGGTCTTGCAGGCTTTCTATGGTCTATCTAGTATTTTGGCCCTGGTCATTGCGACAGCAACCTACAAGAAGTGGATAGCCTTTCTCTACCTCTGGGTGCCTTTTGCTAATGCCACTCAAGGTAGTTCGACCTATTACTTTGATGAAAACTATCTATTTGATTTGGACAAGGTATTCTACGCTGGTCTTGCCTTTCTTTTGATCTATATCCTAATTTATGGATTGGCACGTTTTGTGGGGATTTTTGTCCATCTGCTAGAGGAATTTAACCCGGATACAAGGACGACCAATCTGATTAGTGGTGCCATAGCTGTTTTGGTGACCTTTCTTTCCTTGCAGATTGTTTTGATCTTGCTATCGACCATCCCCTTGGCAGCAATTCAAGATAGGCTCCATGGAAGTTTTCTGGCCAATTTTATGATTCAGTACACACCATTTACGAGTAGTTTTTTTAAATCTCTTTGGTTGAGTAATATTGCAGGGTAAGGGGAACCTTATCCTTTTTGACTAAGTAGGAAAATATGAATAGTAAAATCATTGAAAGCCTTGAATTTCACAAGGTTATAGGAAAAATCGAGCCCTATCTCTTGACGGAGCAGGGTTTGGAAGAATTAAGGCAGTTGGAGCCTATGGTGGAAGCCCACCGTATCCAGCAGGCCTTTGATGAGTTGACTGATATGGGACAAATCTTTGTCGAAAGTCCTTACTTTAGCCTCTCAGCGACCAATGACATCAATCCAGCCATGCGCCGTTTGGAATTGGACACCGATCTCAATATTTCTGAGTTATTAGCCGTCAAGAAGGTATTGGAAGTGTCCAAGTCTCTCCTGGACTTTTATGGAAATCTGGAAAATGTCAGCCTAAGCCAGCTGGATAAACTCTTTGAGAAGATTGAGCTCTTTCCCCATCTACAAGGATCGCTCCAGTCCATCAATGATGCAGGCTTTGTCGAGGATTTTGCTTCTGAGAAATTGGCACGTATCCGTCGGAAAATCCGTGAAGCAGAGGACCAGGTCCGTCAGGTCATGCAGGATATTCTGAAGAACAAGAGCGATATGCTGTCGGATACTATCCTGGCTAGCAGGAACGGTCGCAATGTTCTTCCTGTAAAAAATACCTATCGGAATAAGATTGCAGGGGTTGTCCACGATATTTCCGCTTCTGGCTCGACCGTTTATATTGAACCACGGGCTGTAGTGAGTTTAAATGAAGACATTAGCCACTTGCGTGCAGAAGAACGGCATGAAATCAGTCGGATCTTGCAGGAATTGTCGGATATGTTGCGACCACATAGCGGCATCATTCGTAATAATGCTTGGGTCATTGGTCATTTGGACTTTATTCGTGGCAAACATCTTTTTGCGCGTGAGTACAAGGCGGTGGTTCCTAGGCTTTCTGATAAGCAAGATATCGCCCTGCTCAATGTCCGCCATCCTCTGATTGCCCAGCCTGTACCGAATGACCTCTATTTCGGTAGCCAGTTGACAGCGATTGTCATTACAGGTCCCAACACGGGTGGTAAGACCATCATGCTCAAAACCTTGGGTTTGACCCATCTCATGGCCCAGTCTGGCTTACCAATCTTGGCTGATAAGGGCAGTCGGGTCGCCGTTTTCAAGGAAATCTTTGCAGACATTGGGGATGAACAGTCGATTGAGCAGAGTTTGTCAACTTTCTCCAGTCACATGACTCACACGGTGCAGATTTTAGCGGAGGCGGATCAAGATTCTCTTATTCTTTTTGATGAGTTGGGAGCTGGGACCGATCCCCAGGAGGGGGCGTCGCTGGCAATGGCTATTCTGGACGACCTTCGTCTGCGGGGGATCAAGACCATGGCAACTACACACTATCCGGAGCTCAAGGCCTACGGGATAGAAACCTCTGGTATTGAAAATGCCAGCATGGAATTTGACACCAATAGCCTGCGTCCGACCTATAAGTTTATGCAGGGTGTTCCTGGACGTTCCAATGCCTTTGAAATAGCCCGTCGTTTGGGCTTGTCAGACATCATTATCCAGTCGGCTCAGTCTTGGACCGATACAGATAGCGACGTCAACCGGATTATCGAGAAGTTAGAGAGCCAGACTGTTGAAAGTCGCCGTCGTCTAGATAAGATTCGTGAGGTGGAACAAGAAAACTTCAAGATGAATCGTGCTCTTCGCAAACTCTATGATGAGCTCAATCGGGAGAGGGAAAATGAGCTCAACAAGGCACGTTTGGAAGCCAAGGAAATTGTAGATATGGCATTGGCAGAAAGCGAGGACATTCTCAAAAATCTCCATTCTGCAGCCAGTCTTAAGCCTCACCAGATTATCGAAGCCAAGGCAGAGCTGAAAAAGTTGGCGCCTGAAGTGGTGGATCTGTCTAAAAACAAGGTGCTGAAAAAAGCCAAAATCCAGCGTGCTGCCAAGGTGGGTGATGATATTATCGTCACAGCCTATGGACAACGTGGTACCTTGACCAATCAACTAAAGGACGGCCGTTGGGAAGCTCAGGTTGGCTTGATTAAAATGACCTTGACCAAGGAGGAGTTTGACTTAGTCAAGGCGGAAAAGGCAGAGCAGCCTAAGAAGCGTCAGGTTCACACGGTCAAACGTGCCAATGTACGAGGACCAAAAGCCCGCTTAGATCTCCGTGGCAAACGCTACGAAGAAGCTATGATGGAGTTAGATGAATTTATCGACCAGGCCCTTCTCAACAATCTGGCACAAGTAGACATTGTCCACGGTATTGGTACAGGGGTTATCCGAGAAGGCGTGACCAAGTACCTCCGTCGCAACAAGCAGGTCAAGGAGTTCGGCTATGCCCCACAAAATGCAGGTGGATCAGGCTGTACTATTGTGACGTTTAAATAGCAATCAACCGATGGGAGATTCTTATGATTATCAGAAACTATCAAACCAGTGATGAAAAAGGCTGGGTTTACTGTAAGGCACTCAGCTACCTCTTCTCTCCATTCTTTGATGATAGAGAAACAGAGAAGCCCGAACTACTGACAGATATTTATGATTACCGTGTGGAATGGGTGGCTGAAGTAGACGGACAAATTGTTGGTCTAATCGACATCGATATTTACACGGAAGAGTGCAGCCAGTCGTATATTTACGCACCGAGTAAGCGGACTGCCTATTTTACTAACCTAGCAGTCCACCCTGATTTTCAAGGGCAGGGCATTGCCCAGGCGCTTTTTGAAAAAGCAGAGCAGGAGTTGAGAGAGCAAGGTGTAGAGAAACTAGCCATCTTTACCAGAGAGGGAGATGTAGCCAATCATTTGTATCAAAAATGGGGAGGACAGTTGGTCTGCTCTGACTATCTAGTCGTCGGAGCACCCAAGGACATCCCAACCTTCCGTTTTGGAATTGATTTAGAGCGAGGTAGATTGTCCTTTTCAGATATGGAAGGTCAGCCAGTTCCCTACTATTTGAGAGAAGGTGTTTATGTAGTCAGTGAAGAAGCTGGCTTGGATCTCTTTGACATAGAAGACGCCTACCAAGAATTGACCTATGTGGTGGATTTAACAGAAAAAAGTCGCACGTTGTCAAGTCAAGTGCAACAAGTTCATTGATAACTAGAGTTCCAGAGGTTAAGTTGTTTGGGCTAGCCCAAACAGGAATTTTGA
>NZ_JAVIHI010000046.1:0-15278 GCF_036680365.1 Streptococcus sp. SS-4456
ATGTTCATCTGCTTTCTATACTGAGTTGGGGAATTCTAGTATATCAGACGAACATGTCTTTTTTGTTGCACTTCATTTTACAACACGGGTTCTTAATCAATTTAAAATCAGAAAATAATTCTAAGTGGACGAATTTTTTCAGTATTCTTCTGATTTTGATGATTGGCTTTACAATCTTTAAACTTTGGAAGCTATGGATTGAAAAAATAAATAATGTGTTTACAAGTTCGGATGAAGTCAAGGAGTACATGAGGAAGTGGATTAATAAGCCTGGCCAAACAGTTATTGTAACTCGAGATATGTCCTGGATAGCAACAGGTGATGAAATATATAATATTTTGTTGGATAAGGCTGAGAAAAAAGAGCTAACTATAGTGTTGGAAGAAACAAGAGAATCTATAAATAACCTTAAAAATTCAGGAGCTAGGGTCTTGGAATATAAAAAATTAGGTTTTACACCAAAAACACGATTCACATTTATTCATTATGGTACAAGTAATCCTAAAGTTGCAATTGGTTATCCAGATGGAGATACGCATAGAATTAAAGAATTTGAAAAAAGTGGAACTATAGAATATTCCTTAGCTGAAGATTTATTGAAATTGCTGGAGAATGTGAGTGTAAAATGAAAATAACTAACCCCAAAAATAATCAGGATATTGCAAAAGAGTGGGATAACATTGCAATAATAAGAAAAAATCAGATTGAGAGCAAAAAAGATACCAGTTTTCATAAAATATTACTTCCGAACTTTTTAAAGGAGTTGAATAAGATTGATAATTTATCTGAAAAAAAATTGATTGATTTAGGGTGTGGATCAGGGTATTTAACAAATTATCTTTCGTTATCTGTAAAAGATACCGTTGGTATAGATATAAGTGTAAAAAATATTGAATTAGCAAAAGAAAAATATTCGAAAAATAATCTAAGGTTTTATAATTTTGCAATAGAGGATTTTCAAATCGATCGCTATGATATTGGTGTTGCAAATATGGTTTTAATGGATACTATGAATCTTGAAACCTGTATTAGCTCTATTAGTAATCTACTAAATAACAATGGTAATTTTATTTTTTCGATAACTCACCCCTCTTTTTGGCCAAAATATTGGAAGTATGAGGAAGAAAGTTGGTATAAGTACTCTAAAGAGTTAATTATTGAGGCAGAGTTTAGAATAGCAAATGAGGTCACTAACTATAGAACTACCCATATACATAGGCCTTTAGAGACATATATAAATTTATTGAGTAAATACAATTTTAAAATTGAGAGTATTTCTGAACTTCCGAATAATGATAAAGATAGTTATCCGAGATTTTTGATAGTGAATTGTAAAAAAGAAAGAGGATAAAATTTTCCGTTCCGCAGTATCATTCTAATATCACATTTCTCCCTTTCGTCCATTATTATAGAAGAAAGCTCTCAGCACACATTGAGTGTGTTGCTCTGCTCGTAAAAGCCTAGAAACCTTGGAACGAAAGGGATAATGAAAAGCCTTGATTCAAAGTCTTTTGATTTTCGCAGCAACAGGGCTGATTTTGCTTGCCCTTTACCAGATTGCGAAGATGCTTGGAAGCTTATTTGTCATTAGATTAATCGGATTTTTAGCTTTCACAGAAGTCTATAGGATTTACCTCTTTTTTACAGAACGATACCTCTATGTGGAAGATTTATCCACCAATGGTATTTTTAGCTTTACCACTTTCTATATTGGGTTCAATGTGCTACTTATATTCGGACTTGTGGTCAAAGTGATTAGAAGTCGGATAGCATAACTAATAGAGGTTGTGAAAAACTCAAATTTCCGCCTTGCTGTTGAAAATTGGACAAAATAAAGTGGCTTAGAATCAACGTTTTCTAACGACGTTACTCTAAGCCATTTACTATTTTTAAGACTTTTTGCCCAGCCTCTTTCAGATGTTTATTCAATATTGACGTGTTATTCTGATAAATTGTTTTTTAGTAATTCAAGTTCTTCAGATGTTAAATCAGAGATTAATAGCTTGATTTTCTCGCTAGGTGAAACTTTTTCAGATAGCATCTGATTGAGTTTGTTACGTATTATTGGTTCATTAATAGTTTGTATTTCAATTTTAGTTTGTTCTATTAATGTAGGGGAAATAGTTGGTTGATTAAGGATATTTATGATTTTATTTAACTTACTTTGAGCAAAACTTCCATAGATATCACTTGTCTCCATTTCCTCATATATTATTCGTTGTATGTTTTTAGCAAAGGTATCAACTTGCTTTGAAATCACTTTTCCGTTATATTCTTTTAGTGAAATCACATTATGATTTTTTATATCAGATAAAATAAATGGGGAATGGGTTGTAATAATAAACTGAAAAGTTGCATTTTGATAAGAAGGACTTGCAGTATCTAAAAAGTAAGTACAGCATAAACTTAAGAGTTGAACCATTTTATTTGACCAAGAGGGATGGAACGATTCATCTATTTCATCTATTAAAATTATATGGTTCCCACTTTCAGCATTTGAAATCAATTCAATTAATTGTCCTAAAAATTGAATTAAATTTTCTTCTCCTGTAGACGATAGTTCATGTAACTTAAAAAATAAATTATCTTCAGGAAATACAACGATACCTTTAGAGTTTATTTTATTACAATGCAGAAGCTTTCTATATCCCATTAGAAAATCGTTAATCTCTTTTGTTTCTGATGAAAAATCTATAATGAATGAGTTATTATCTACTTCTAAGTGGTCAGAAGTTTTCCATAATAATTGCATTGCTTTTATTGAAAAATTAATAAAATCAGTAATTTGGTAGTTGTTATCTATGTTTACTTGAGGAAATTTATGTCTAAAATAATCTTGTAAAATTTTAGAAGTTTCATCAGTTTTAAGATATAAAATATCTATTTGAATACTTTGAAAGTTCAAAGCTAGATATTTATGAATTTGTTTTAAAAGTAGATCCTCAAGTTCTTCGTTCCAAAAATAGTATCCTTCCTTCAAGGTAAGCATTAAATTTATAAGAAAAGCAACTATTTGATTTATGAACCGATGTGATAAAGAATTGTAACTATTTGTACGGAAACGACTTAATAAGATTTTATTGATTCTTTCATCATAAATATCTTTTTCTACTAACAAGAGCTGTATATTTTTAACCATGAAATTTTGTTATATTGTAGACGAAAAAGAGGATGAACCGATGTACGTATGTAAATATTGTGAAAATGTTTAAAAAAATGCATGTAGCTAAAAAATGGTTACATGCATTTTGTTCATGCGTACGTCGTGGTTAATATTTCAAAAGATATTTACAGTGGCAGAATGTATTTGATATAATTACTATATCAAGGAGAAAAGATGAAGCAAATTTTCAAGTTTATTATAGGAATAATAATCCTTCTCTTTCTAATCTATGGTTTTCAGTCGCTTTCTCGTCTTGAGGAAGATGTTGGACAGTCGGCTCAAGAGGATAAAAAACAAGAATTATTTCATCAAAATAAGGATGTTTTTGCCTGGCTGACAGTAGATGGGACCGAGATTAACTATCCGGTTGCTCAGCACCCTAGCGATGATAGCTATTATTTATCGCATGATTTGGATGATAATGAGACTTATTATGGAGCGATTTTCACTGAGTTAGTTAATTCAAAGACTCTGGAAGACCCAGTTACGATTATTTATGGTCACGCTATTACTGATGATTCCATGTTTGGTTCTTTAGATTATTTTGCCGACGAAAAATTTTTTAAAGATCATTCTTTGATAAGTATTGAGACGGCTGATAAGCAGTATGAATATGAGATCATGGCAGCGCATCGATATACAGATGACCATTTATTTCATACTTATGCATTAGGAAGCAAAGAAGGACTTAGCCATTACATCATGACTTTGAAAGACAGAGTGATGACCTATGGCGGATCTTATCGCCAGCTTCCTGTAGACCTTGCAGAGGATAAATTCTTAATTTTATCAACTTGCGATGCAGTAACTGATACTCAAAGATATATTGTCACTGCACGTTTATTTTCGATACGAGAAAGGAAAGTTTAATGCAGACTATTTTTAACATATCAAAGTTTTGGAGACTAGCTGCTGGTTTGTTGTCTCTGGGAGTGGGACAAAGACTTTTTCTGACAGGAGTTGTGTCCCCTTGGACCGAGGACATGTCAATATCTGTGGTTTTATTTGTCTTTAGTTTTGTATGTTTAGGTCTAGGGTTGGTCTTGATAATACCGATAGGTCTTACTTACTACAAACAATATCACTCAGATAGCCGTCTCCTGAAATCTTTGGGAACTTATTTTTTAGCGACAGTTTTATTGGGACTTATGATAGGGATTGTAGGCCAACTCTTATATGACTATACGAACTTGTCTTATACGGAAATTAAGACAGGTATGTGGGCTATAACATCTTTTTCACATAATATTCTTAAAGTTACCCTTTGTTTTGCTTTGGTCAGCATCTTTAAAAAGTTACCTATGAGGAGTCGTAAACAACACTTGATACTACCGATAGTAGGGAGTTGTATTTTAACCATTTTAAGTATAGCTTTCTCTCTTTGGTTACCAGAGTTAGCTTCAGTTCTACTATCTATCGTGGATATCCTTATCATTATTGTGACACTTTATTATTTCATTTATCATAATTAGGAGATTATTTATGAAAAGACTTCATAAAGTCATGAATTGGCTGTTGTTAATAACGATGCTTATCGTCAATAGTCCTTTGATTTATGCGGAGGAGATAACACGAGTTATTGACCAAACACAAGCTGAGCAAGCCTATCAAGAAGCTGTGACAGAAGCCACTACTCAGACAGTTGGTTCTGAAAATGCCAATACAGAAAAACCTGCTTCTGAACAGACGGGGTCTTCGACCAAAAAAGAGGACGGAGATGCCATTCAACAACCTAAAGTGACGGACGGGGCTAACCTTGAAGAAGCAGCTTTAAAAGCACAATATGGAGAGCCAGTTGCTGTCAGTGGGCAGGAACAGCTTTTTCGTGTTGATGATACTAACTTTGTAACTTACATCGGCAGTGATGTGAAGACCTACATTGATCAAGATGGAGTAGAAGTTCCAGTTGACTTATCACTTTATTCTTATCATGCCAATGGGCAACACTATTATCTCCCTAAAGAATCTCCAGTGGGGGTAGTGCTTCCTAGTGAAGTTAAAGAAGGAACTCCGATTGATATTATCCATAAGGATGAGAAAATTTCCCTCTACCCACTTGATAAGACCTACGATCAAGCGACGGTTGAAAAAAATGCCATTCTGTATAACAACGTTGAGGGCAAAACTGACGTCCAATACACTGTTCAGTCTAACGGGGTTAAGGAAGAAATCGTCTTGGCTGAATGGGGTGGAAAAAATAGCTTTACCTATGGGCTAGATGCATCGGCTTATGATGTGTCTTTAGAAGATAATCAAATCCTTGTCAGAGAAAAAGGGAAATCAACAATTCTCTTTGTTTTAACAGCTCCTATGATGGTGGACAATGCTGGAGAATCCAGCACAGCACTGACATTGGATTTAAAACAAACTGAAAAAGGGTATGAAGTTATCTTGACGGCTAGTGAAGAATGGTTATCTTCTAAAGAACGTCAATATCCTGTTCGAATTGACCCGACCATCACTGTCCCTCGTGAGAAAATATTAGATGTCGTTACTTCAACCGTGCATGGTCAATACCAAGGCTATGCTTATGGTTACGTTGGCTACATGACCAACTTGATGATAGGAGTGCCAGAAGCTAAAGATATCGGACGCTCTCGGATGTATTTCAAAATCAACTATGATTTCAAGAAAAACATCCCTTCTGAAGCACGGATTGACAGTGCGACCTTTAACCTCTATCAGTATACTGCTCCAGGCTCTATGGGGACTCAATTTGGTGCCTATAGACTAAAACAAGACTTTGATATTAATCATTTAACTTGGAATAATTCTGTTGGTTTAGAGATGGAAATTGCAGGAGCCAATGCCATCAGTGCTAAAAAAATCGGTATGCACAACTTTGATATCCGTGAAACAGTTATTTCTTGGGTTCAAGGTTTAGAACCGAATTACGGTTTGGTTATTGCGGCTACCGATGAGGATGCAGATGGTGGAGCATTCTATACGACAGAAGCTACGGCAGATAATGCAGGTCAAATCGGCTTTACACCAGATAAGGCACCGTCTCTAACCATCAATTGGTCTGTGCCAGATCCTGTAGATGTCAACTATCCAATCGGGAATACCACCATAAATCTTCGGACGATGGTCAAAACTGATAAAAAGGGGCAACTTCAGTTCCAAGGAGTTTTTGCGGATGGTTTAACCACACCTGGTGCACAGGTGGATTATAACTTGAGTGACGCTTCAAAAAATTATCAGGGACAAAATTCCGCAAGTTTCTCCTACAAGTATCCAGATAGTAGTCCATTTGATTCAGCTTTTGAAAAAGGAACAACCAAATATAAGGACAAGCTTTCCAACTGGCAAACCCAGGTGCCATTTACTGAACCTGAGTTAAATAAGGTGTATACCATTTATGCCGAAAGTAAAAAGGATGGGCAAACCAGTGGTAAGAAATCGAGTGACACCTTCCTAATTTATAAGGTTACTCAATATGATACGCTACCTAAAATAGCCAGTTATTATGGTGTACCATTGAAGCAAATTGCTTTTGATAACCGCATTCAGGATATGTTGGTTGTTAAAAATAATACCCTCTTTATCCGTAATCCCAAAAAGAATGTAAATAAACCTTATAATCCACCTGCCCTAACAGATGATGTCAAAAAAGATGTCGACATGCTTTTGATGGGACGTGGCCTTCACTGTGAGTTTGGTTTTGAACCCATTAATATTAACACGGGTAATTTTTATCTAGATCGGACCGATGTAACGATTCGTGATGTGAATGATGAATTCGAAATTACTCGCTTCTATAATTCTAAAGCTGCTGGTATCAACAGTCTCTTTGGCCGTGGTTGGTCCTTTGCCTTTAATGAACAGCTGTCTAGTGATGAGGACCAAAACATTTACTATACTCGTACGGATGGTTCTATCCTTAAATTCACCAAAGATGGCGATAAGTATGTGGCTCCTGTGGGTTATGACTTGAGTCTTGAGGTTAAGACTGTTGAAACCAAAGAAGGTGATTTCGGCGGTGAAGAGAAGGAAACATACGATGTCAAAGAGTATCGTATTACCGATACGGAACAACAAGAAAAAGTCTTTAATTTCCACGGTCTTCTGACTAGTCAGACAGACGAAAAAGGCAATCAAACTACTTTTGATTATAATGAGAACTTCCAACTAACCAAGATTACATCCCCTACAGGTTTAGTTTTTGGGCTTACTTATAACGAAGACGGCTACATCGGCTCTATTCAGGTTCCAAATGGTTCCACTCTTTCTTATGAGTATGACGATAACGGGCACCTCATTACTTATACAGATGCAACAGGTGTTCCAACCCGTTATGAGTATGATGATAAGGGACTCATGACAGCTTGGTATGATGGGAATGGAACAAAGGTTATCCAAAATGAGTACGATGACCAAAATCGTGTTGTCAAACAAACCGATGGCACAGGTGCAGTGTCCACTCTTGCTTACAGTGATGGTCAGACCGTCACGACGGATGCTAATGGCAATCAAACAACCTATAATTATGATGACCAATATCGTACAACGGGAATTGTTTATCCAGATGGTACCAGCATTTCTAAGACCTATGATGCGAATAACCGTTTAGCGAGTGAGACTAATGAACTTGGTCAAACGACTAGCTACACTTATGATTCGAACGGAAATATCTTAAGTGAGACCCGTTTTGATGGTGCAGTGAAGTCATCTACTTATGATGAACAGAATCATCTCTTATCTGTAACAGATTTTGGTAGTGAAGTAACCAAGCATCGTTATGATGACAAAGGGAATCTTCTTCAAACGACCTTACCAGATGGTTCGAGCATCTCTTACGAGGTGGATGGACAAGGACGTATTGTATCCACAACTGATGCGGCAGGTAACACGACTAGTTTTGCTTATGAAGGAGCTAATCTTGTTAAGATTACCAACCCATTGGGTGGAGTATCAACTCTTACTTACAATGCCCATAATCAAGTAACTGGCATCACCAATCCTCGTGGAGGAACCACCACCATTACCTACGATGCAGAAGGTCGCAAGCTCAGTGAAAAGGATGCAGATGGTGTTGGAACGACTCATACCTTTGACCAGGCGGGCCAAGTAATTGGTGTAACCGAAGGCAATGGCAATACCACCACTTTTGCTTATGACGGTTTCGGACGCAAGATTAGTGCATCAAATGGTGAAGGTGGAACCTATACCTATACTTATGACGGTGTGGGGAATCAACTATCCCTGACCGATGCGGAAGGTCATACAACGACTTACAGCTATGACAGCCGTGGCCGTCTACTGAGCGAAACAGATGCACTTGGACAAACCATTACCTACCAACATGATGGCATCGGCCGTGTCGTTACACGAACAAATGAAGCCGGAAATAGCAGTAGCTTCACCTATGATGACCGGAATCAAGCTGTCAAGACGATCACGGATGCTCTTGGTCAAGTAACAGAGAATACCTACGATGTTTCTGGTCACTTAACGGACGTGATCTATCCAATCGGTACGAAAACACAGACTACCTATGATGTCATGGGGCGTGTCCTGTCTTACACTGATGAAGCAGGGCAGACGGTTTCTTATACCTACGATTCTGTAGGGAATAAACTAACAGAGACCAAGGAAGATAAGACGACTAGCTATAACTATGATGTAGCAGGAAATGTGACTAGCATCACGTATCCAGACGGCACGAAAGTTACTTACAAACTAGATGCTATGGGCAATATCCTGTCCATGAAGGATGCCTTGGGTCAGGAGACAACTTACGAGTATAGCCCCGCAGGCCGTCTTATAGCAACTGTCAATGCCCTTGGTCATCGAACAAGCTACACTTATGATGGTAACGGCAACCAAAATAGTGTCACTGATGCCGCAGGCTACACAGCTTCTAGCACCTTTACAGGACAAAACCAAGTCGCAAGTGTCACAGATGGATTAGGCAATCAAACAACTTTTGCTTATAACCAGATGGAGCAGTTGTTAGAGGAGGTTGATGCTCTTGGTGGAAAGACAAGCTATGCCTATGATGCTTTAGGTCACCCAATTGCAGTAGTGGATGCCAATGGTCATACCACTAAGATGAGCTACACGCCAACTGCTCAACTGAAAGAAGTTATTCTCCCTGATGGGTCAAGCGTCACTCAAGAGTACGATGCCTTAGACCGTCTCGTCAAACAAACTCATTCGAGTGGTCTTATCACAGAGTATACCTATGATGCGGCAGACCGCCTTCTGACAAAGAAAGACAATCAGAATCTCAACGAGGTTTACACCTATGATAAGGTTGGGAATAGACTGACTTTGACAAATAGTCTTGGGGAAGTAACCAAGTACAGTTATGATAGTGACAATCAGCTCACTAAGGTAGAGTATGCGGATGGGACTAGCGAGACCTTTACTTATGATGTCATGGGCAATGTTGCGACATCAACAGACCAAGAAGGTAAGACGAAGACCTACCATTATGATGCCAATGGCAACTTGACAAAGACTGTCGATCACCTCAAGCGTGAGACATCTTACAGCTATGATGCGCTGGACAGAGTTGTAACAGAAAAAGACCCCGAAGGCAATACGATGACCTATGAGTACGACGTACTCGGCAATCTTTCTAAGGTGACAGATGCCAATGGTCATGAAAGCCAATATGGCTATGATGCCAATCAGCAACTGGTTCTCTACACGGATCCAAAGGGTCAGGCTACAGCTTTCAAATATGACCCTCTGGGACGTGTGGTAGAGACCCTTGCTCCAACAGGTGCCAAACAAACCTTCACCTATGACGCACTGGGCAACCGCCTAACAGAAACTACAGGCGAAGGCAATACAACTACCTTTACCTACGACAGTTTGAGCCGTCTAGCAAGCATGAAACGCCCTACAGGTGGCGAGACGACATATACCTATGATGCGACAGGTAGTTTGGCTAAGGAGACGGATGCCAACGGACATAGCACAAGTTATGTCAACGACCTTTATGGTCGTGTGACCAAGCGGACACTTCCAAACCAAGCAGAGTATACCTACGCTTATGATGGTCTTGGTCGTTTGTCCAAACAAACTGGCCCACAAGGTTTGGCTAAGAGCTATACCTACGATGTTGCTGGTAACCTGACCAAGGAAACTGATCAGTCCGATAGAAGTAATAGCTACACCTATGATAAGGTGGGGCGCCTCTTGACAGCTAAGAATGCCCTTGACCTTGAAACTACTTATAGTTATGATGAGGCAGGAAACCTTGCCAAGTTTACTCGTCCGTCAGGCGCAACCACTAGCTTTGATTACACGACCCTTGACCAACTCAAGACGGTTAAATCGCCAACAGGTCGTGAAATCACCTCAACCTATGATCCAGTTGGTCAGGCCACTAAACAAGTCGTCAATGGAAAACGTGAGACAACCTATACTTATGATCCGAACGGCAATATCCTAGAAGAAACCAATCCTCTAGGCCAAGTCACCAAGCGGACCTACGATGCCCTTAACCGCTTAACCAGCGAGAGCGACACTGCAGGCCAATTGACCATGTATACCTATGACCACGATAACCGTGTGACGAAGGTAATGGATGATGCAGGTGCAACAGCTTCCTTGGCTTATGATGCCAATGGTAATGTGACCAGTGTATTTTCAGGCAGTCAGCGAGTGACAAGTTACACATATGACCTTGAAGACCAGTTACTGACAGCTACACAAGGCACAGGAGATAAAGCCTCAACGTCAAGCTATACCTATGACAGTGTGGGGAATGTCACCTCAGTTACAAATGGCAATGGGAAGGTCACAACCTACAAATATGACCAGTTGTCCAATGTCGTCGAACGGATGACTGCTATGGGGGATAAGGAAACTTATACCTATAATATCGATAACCAACTTGAAGAGGTTACCAAGGCAGATGGGCAGACCATCACTTACGACTACAACAAGCTCGATCAACTCCTCAAAGTAGACTACTCTAAGAAGGAAGATGGTCAAGTCCTCTATACCTATGATGCGGACGGGCGCCGTGTGTCCATGAGTGACCTAACAGGTACGACCCACTATGAAACAAATGAGGAAGGCGAAATCACAGGTGTCCGTCAAGGGGATGGTAGTCTCATCCAGTATGACTATGATGATTATGGCAATATCTCTAAGATGACCTACCCAGATGGTCGTACTGTTTCCTACACCTATGATGAGCTGGATCGTTTAACTTCTGTGACAGATGTCAAAGGAAAGAAAACCACCTACAGCTACAATGAAGCAGGCGATATGACAGAAGTCAAGCGTGCAGATGGTACGAGGAGCTTCTTGACCTACGACAAGGCTCATCGTGTGACGGAGCTTCGCCATGTCGATAAGAAGGATAAGTTGATTTCTAGTTATACCTATGAGTATGATGATGGCAACTATATCACTAAGGAGAGCATTAACCAAGATGGTAAAACCGTAGTTCACGCTTATTCCTACGATACACTAGGTCAAGTGGAGACGATGACGGTATCTGACAAAGCAGGAAAAGAACTGTCTAAACTCTCTTACACTTATGATTTAGCGGGGAATAAACTTACCAGCACGGAAAGTATAGATGGTAAGGAAGAAAAAACGACCTTCAGCTATGATGACAACAATCGCCTAACCAAATTGGAGAATAAGGACGGCATTACCACTTATACTTACGACAAAAACGGCAACCGTACTGCGTCTAAGAAAAATGATGAGAAGCTAGATTATATCTACGACACGGAGAACCGTCTCCTTGCGGTCAAGGACAAGAAAGGTCTTCTGATGGCAGCCCTTTATGACGGCGATGATAATCGTGTCTTCACGGCCAGCCGAAAAGAGGGCAAGAATACCTACCAACTATTTAGTCGAAAACCAAAAGATAAAGGTAAATCTGGTAGAAAATCGCCATATACCGCACCAAATGGAGAAGAAAACTCTCTCTTCTGGTATGGTTTCAGCCAAAATGTGCTACAGGCTCTTTCAGCACTTCCACAGACTGTAGGAACCATCTGGCATGAGATCTTCGATGATGTCTCAACAGCCTATCATCAAAAAGTGGCTAAGGATAGAGCCACTAAGGAAGGCCTTGTGGTTAATCCACCAGATTTGGGCAATCTCCCAGGCGATGGAGAAGTGACTTATGCCAGTCAAGTGCAGGATGTTCTCATTCCATACACTACACGAGAAGACACTTATCATTACTATGAAGAGCGTAATTATGTCAATGACATCAATCGGGAATACACCGAAGTTCTTCAAACCTATGACCATGATCTGAAAGCTCGTGAAACCTATACCTATGGCAATGGCAGAGCTAGCTATCTTGATAATCAAGAAGATACGAACTACAACTACCTTACCAACCAGTCAGGTTCGGTGACAGGCTTGACTCAAGATGGAGAAGTTGTTGCTTCAAGCACTTATCATCTCTACGGCTCAACGAAAGAAACGACTGATACGACAGGCAACCCTTATGCTTATAACGGGGAGGCGAGAGATGTCACAGGTCTTGATTATCTAAGAGCGCGTTACTATGACAGTCAAGCAGGAACCTTCTTAACAGAAGATAGTTATCCAGGTGAGCTAACCACACCATTGACACAGAATGGCTATGCTTACGTGTCCAACAACCCAGTCAACTACACCGACCCAAGTGGGCACTTCTTTAAGAAATTGCTTAAGGGAGCAGGTAAGTTATTGACGAAGGCCAAAAATGCAGTTGTTAATTTTGCGAAAAATACTGCAAGGGCTGTCGTTAATGTTGCTAAGAAGGCATACAATATCGGTCGAAATATTGTTAATACAGTTGTTAACACAGCTAAAGGAGTTGTTAACTGGGCGGGTACTCAAATCAATAACGCTAAGAACTGGGCAGTTCAGCAGTGGAATAACTATCAGTCTGCACCAAGCTATCAGGCCTCATCAGGCAGTTATGGTGGAGGATACCACTCTCCAAGTAGCAGCCATACCTATGTTCAGCAACAACAGGCTCAAGCTAGAGCCCAAGCTGAGCAACGCCGTCAGCAACATATTCGAGACGAGTATAGCCAGTCAACAGGAATCAAGACGACACCTAAGACACGAGAAGCTAAGAGCATGTTCCGTAACTGGGGTAAAGCCCTTAAGGAAATGTACACGCATGTGTGTAAAACAGCTGAACGTGTTAAGAAACAAGTTGCCAACTACGTTAAGAAAATCGACTGGAAGAAGGTAGCTGTCACAGCTGGTGCTATTGGTGTTGGTATTGCCCTTACCGTAGCTACCGGTGGTCTAGGTGCTCCAGTAGCGATGGCTATTGGAGGAGCTGCCTCTGGTGGCATCATATCAGGATATGATGCTTATAGCTCTGGACAACGCGGTTGGGCTCTAGCTGGTTCTGCACTTAAAGGAGCAGGACTAGGGGCTATTACAGGTTTTGTTGGTGGTCAATTTATTGGAGCAGGAGCCAATGTAGCAGCCAATGTGACGCAAAACATTACAAACCAGACAGTTCGTCATGTTGTTAGTGCAGGTGTTGAAGCTGGTGTTGAGACCGCCATAGATACGGGTATCTCCGTTGCGACAGGGAATCCAATTTCTCTTAAAAATGTCGTGACAGACTATGGTCTCAATCTCATTACCAATGGCTCAGGCAGTGTTTCAAGTAAGAAATCTGCCAAAGCAGATGTACCTAAGAATAAGCCGAAATCTGGAGATGTCGAGGTTCTGGATGCAGGGTACCAACATCATCGCCCATTGAAAGATGTCACTCCACCAACAAAATATTCACAGAAATTGTTAGATGGACCAAGAGCCGATACACCAAGACTAGAAGCGCCGAAAAATAGTTCATTAACTAGACCTTCTTGGAGACAATCAGAAATTGATGTTGGTAAGCAATTTTCTGATTATAGCAATCAAAAATCTTATTTAAATGGCCAAGAGGTACCTTATGGAACAAAAGGAAGCGTAAGACCAGAATATTATAATAATAACCATAGTGTAGAGGTGAAAAATTATAACCTAGAAAACAAAAATGGGAAGTATAATTTGGTTAACAATGTCACAAAACAAGTAGAACAAAGGGTGCAGCATTTACCATCAGGAAGTAGACAGACTATCTTTGTTGATATTCGAGGTCAGAATATTTCTGATGATACGTTAAATTATGTTTTTAATAATATCAATAACAAAACTTCAGTTGATGTACAAGTAATATTTAAGAGAGATTAGAAAGGATGATATATGTCTGTAGGATTAATGGTTGGTTATAATTGGTGGACAGTAGGAGAAGGAAGTCTTTTAAATTCATTCTTTTCGACTATATATGTTCGGTTAGAGAATAATAAGTGGGGTAGTAAGTACCCGGTTATAATGAATCAACTTTATTGGGGAAAGATTCCTTTGGAATATGTTGAGATAGGAATAGCAGAGTTGTTATCTATTCAAGAAGAGTTTAAAAAATTTTTACCGCAAGAAATTATATGGGATTTTGAAGATTTGTCAGCCACTCCTCCATGGGGGAATAATATCGCATCCCATATCACAAATTTATCGCAATATTTTGTAACTAGTTCAGGTAGTGATTTATTTGAAGTAATGTTGACTAGTTTTAGATTTGCGATTGAGAAAAATCAAAATGTGATTGTAAAAAGTATTTGACCAACCAGTCAGGTTCGGTGACAGGCTTGACTCAAGATGGAGAAGTTGTTGCTTCAAGCACTTATCATCTCTACGGCTCAATGAAAGAAACGACTGATACGACAGGCAACCCTTATGCCTATAACGGGGAGGCGAGAGATGTCCCAGGTCTTGATTATCTAAGAGCGCGTTACTATGACAGTCAAGCAGGAACCTTCTTAACAGAAGATAGTTATCCAGGTGAGCTAACCACACCATTGACACAGAATGGCTATGCTTACGTGTCCAACAACCCAGTTAACTACACCGACCCAAGTGGGCACTTCTTTAAGAAATTGCTTAAGGGAGCAGGTAAGTTATTGACGAAGGCCAAAAATGCAGTTGTTAATTTTGCGAAAAATACTGCAAGGGCTGTCGTTAATGTTGCTAAGAAGGCACACAATATCGGTCGAAATATTGTTAATACAGTTGTTAACACAGCTAAAGGAGTTGTTAACTGGGCGGGTACTCAAATCAATAACGCTAAGAA
>NZ_JAVIHI010000047.1:0-13950 GCF_036680365.1 Streptococcus sp. SS-4456
CTGTTCCCATGCCGAACACAGCAGTTAAGCCCTAGAACGCCTGAAGTAGTTGGGGGTTGCCCCCTGTGAGATACGGTAGTCGCTTAGCGAATAGGGAGTTTAGCTTAGTTGGAAGCGAGAGGAATTCGAGCTTTCAAGTTGGAGATGAGGAAAACGAAGTTTTCTCCATTGCCCAGCTGAGCTAAGTTCCACCCATTGGGAGTTTAGCTCAGCTGGGAGAGCATCTGCCTTACAAGCAGAGGGTCAGCGGTTCGATCCCGTTAACTCCCATTAAAAGCGGGTGTAGTTTAGTGGTAAAACTACAGCCTTCCAAGCTGTTGTCGCGAGTTCGATTCTCGTCACCCGCTTTGAACGATTGTTCATAAACCCAAACAGTTGTTTGGGCGCGTAGCTCAGATGGTTAGAGCGCACGCCTGATAAGCGTGAGGTCGGTGGTTCGATTCCACTCGTGCCCATTATAGATTATGGTCCGTTGGTCAAGGGGTTAAGACACCGCCTTTTCACGGCGGTAACACGGGTTCGAATCCCGTACGGACTATATATTTTTGGAGGATTACCCAAGTCCGGCTGAAGGGAACGGTCTTGAAAACCGTCAGGCGTGTAAAAGCGTGCGTGGGTTCGAATCCCACATCCTCCTTTTTATTGTCGCGGGATGGAGCAGCTAGGTAGCTCGTCGGGCTCATAACCCGAAGGTCGTAGGTTCAAATCCTGCTCCCGCAATATTCTTATGGCTCGGTAGCTCAGTTGGTAGAGCAATGGATTGAAGCTCCATGTGTCGGCGGTTCGATTCCGTCTCGCGCCATTAATTTAATATTTTGGAGAGATAGCGAAGTGGCTAAACGCGGCGGACTGTAAATCCGCTCCTTCGGGTTCGGGGGTTCGAATCCCTCTCTCTCCATACCTTTACGGGCATAGTTTAAAGGTAGAACTAAGGTCTCCAAAACCTTCAGTGTGGGTTCAATTCCTACTGCCCGTGTTTTATGGCGGGTGTGGTGAAGTGGTTAACACATCAGATTGTGGCTCTGACATTCGGGGGTTCGATTCCCCTCACTCGCCTATTTTAATATTGGGGTATCGCCAAGCGGTAAGGCAAGGGACTTTGACTCCCTCATGCGTTGGTTCGAATCCAGCTACCCCAGTTAAACTATATGCCGGCGTGGCGGAATTGGCAGACGCGCTGGACTCAAAATCCAGTGTCCGCAAGGACGTGCCGGTTCGACCCCGGCCGCCGGTATAGTTATAAAGACAAGGTTTCTAAGCCTTGTCTTTTGTTTTGTGCTTGTAGTTTCTCTTGTTTGAGTTACTAAAAATTACTATTTTTTTTGCATTGGACTTGCAATTTGAGAAATTTAGTGCTACACTATGGGTAGTCAAGATTGAACGAGATACGCTCTTTTTGAGAAAGGAGGTTTCGTAATGAGGAGCGTTCGAGCAAGATTGCATAGAGGTGCAATTGACATATTAGTAATTTTTGGAGGAAAAATTTATGCCACTTAGCCCAATACTTGTTAAAGATATCTGTGATGCTGTTTTGAACGATTGGAGACCAGAGTACGATTTTTTACCAGACCACTTTAGGTTACCACTAACAAAGTCTGACTTTTATAGTACTTCGTTTTATATTTTAAATAATAGAACCATTAGTGATTATATTAAAGAAAAAAATGAGGGGTCAAAATACTACTATGCTACGTTCAAAAGGAGGGCGGAGATTATTATTAGTAACAATATCTCAAACTTGGTTCTTGGCAACGTAGATAATACTACAATATTAAATGCATTGTCACAAGTTAATTCAAAAAATGTCAAGGCAGTAACTGAGTTTTTCATAGATAATGATAAATTTGATATTACATTATGGAGTGATTTTCTGCTTGAACATTATCAAATTTTAGGTATAGAATTTGCTGATGAAATTTTTTTGTTTTCTACCTTGTGCTATATCAGAAATATTATCAGTTTCTATGGATTGCTACCTTTTCAAGTTGAGTTTTCAATAGATGACGACTGTATCTTCTTCTATTGTGTGGATTTCGCTAATAAGAAGTTCACTTACTTTGTTAGTTTAACTAATCCTTTGGCATCACATTTTCTTAAGTAAATTTGAAGAGGTTACGACTAAAAGTCTTAACCTCTTTTTCTGTTTGACAGATTATAATATGTACACCTTGTTAGTTTTTAAAGCTCATGATTGTAGATACCTTCTGCCATGCTATTTAAATATAAGACTTCAAAATATTGCTTATATTTACTCATCGTAAAACCGAATTTATGTACGATAAGGAAGTCATCTAGTAGTTTTCGTTCATTTCTGTAAAATAAATTTCCATCTTGTATAATTCCAAATTCTTTTTTGTATTTTTCAATTTCGTTTAGGATGTATGTCTCATCTTCTTCAGATAGGTCTTGTTTTAGAAATATTACTACCTCTATATTATGTCTTTCTTTCCATACTTTTGGCTCGAATTCCATACGATTATATTCACCAATTGCAATATTATTAAATTGAAATATTTCAAAATACCTAGTATATCTTGAAACTCTTAGTGCAAAACTCACACTATAAGGGTAATCATCAAATTTCTTTACTTCATTTCTATAATATATATTTCCTTCCTGTATTATGCCGTAACGTTTACTCCTTTAATCATCTAATTTTATTTTTTTATACTTTACAAGATTATCGAAATACTGACCGTCTTTATAAACTTTGCTAGTGTATTCCGTTTCATATAGTACGACTGAACTATCATAGTTGAAAACTTCATAGGTGTAAAACTTATCTTCATCAGGCTTTTTCAAATTACGTGATGATAAATAGGCTTGTTTACCGAAATTTTCCAACAATTCTTGTCCAATTCCTTTTTCAAAATACTTAGTAACATATCGGCCACGATTTTCTTTGCTATCAACATCAACTTTATTTATCCGTACTGCTCCGTGTCCCCAAAGCTCTAATAGTTTCTTATGTGGAATATAGGGAACGCTGAAAAGTAGAATATGAGCATGCCATGCTCCACGTTTTTGCTTTTCTAATACTGCTATATATCTTAATTGGCTTTTCTTGGTTTTAAATATGTGATAGTTAAAGCGTTTGATAAATGTTTTGAGTAAGTCTTTGAATTCGTTTCTCTCGCTGATATTTTCTTTAGTGGTCAAGGTAAGAAAAGAAGTCGTATCATCAAAGTTACAGTCGACTAGTCGGAGTAAGCTCCACTTTGCTTCTAAGCGAGTTTTTTTCATGCGTTCAAGACGTTGTTCTTGTTCTTCTGGTGTTAGTTCGTCAAATGTTCTGCGTTTTGATTTTTCCTTGTTTTCAGTATTAGTATCTGTAATTGATTTTCCTTTTGAAAATATTGGCTTATCATATTCCCAAATTTCAATATAGGAAGAAGTGCGGACTATTTTTTTATTATATGAGGTCATAAAAAATAGTTCCTTTTTGATTGGCTTTCGCCAAAAGATTGTCTATATAATAAATAAACTAGGAGGAGCAAAGCTCCTCCCTACTTCTATCATGTGATCCTAAGCACCGCTCTGCTAAACACGCTTCCAGCTTGCCGACCTCCAGTCGGCAGTTTTGCCTAGGTACATGATTAGAAGTAGTTATGTATTATTGTTTAATGTTTCGGTTAAACTTATTGGACAAAAATCATTTACATCAACCCCTACGGTAACCCTCCTAGTAGTTATATGATTGAGTGACGGTATTATAACAAAGAACGGGTATGATATGACTTTTACCAACACAACCATCAATAAAATAATGACTTTTTTGGTCATAGTAGATTTTTCCAAGATAGCTTGGGTCATTTGCGACCTCTGAAGAAGCAATGTGTCCTGAAATAATATCCTTATAAAAATATCCGATACTTGCTGGAAATTTGTTAGTAAAAATATCAGGATTAGAATACAATTTCCAATTTTCTCCGAACTCTTCATCAACTCCACCATGGACAAATATTTGATTATCAGTCTCATAAAAACGTTCTGAATTAAAATATTTATTTCTAAACCAATCTACTATTGCAGGATATTCAGAAGTAACACAGTCTCTTATTTTCTTGTTAATTTGAACTAGGCATTCTTCATCAGATATAGAAAAATCTGATACAACTGTATCAACGATATTTTTTCGCTTATTCTGACCAATGAAACTAATTATAGTATCATAGGAAGTGTATTTAGAAGCTCCGTCTTCCTCAAATAGCCACTCAGAAAAATATTCTTCATGATTTCCTAATAAAGTGATAACCTGGTCAGGAAACTTTTTTTCTAGTTCGATGATTTTTGAGATAACTTGAAAAGATTGAGAACCGCCATCTATGTAGTCGCCAAGCAATATAAGTCGATTGTCCGTATCAGATAAATCCACTTTTGACAGGCTTTCAATAAATTCATCATAATGTCCATGAATATCGGACATGGCATAAATTTTAGACATAAAACCTCCTACTGAAATGACTTCTTACTCATTTCTTATCCATTCTTGAGTTTGCATCCACTTTAATATATCTTCAATTTGTTGAGGTTTGAACTTATATCCACCTTCCCAACTTAAATCTTCTTCAGCGATACGATGTAAAGAATGAAGGTCAATTTGGTGTGTGAACCTTATATAATTTGTATTTTCCCAATATTTAAGTGTATCAAACCAAATTCGTTTATTATTTGTATGAGGAGTATCATCAATAAAAAATATCATTACTTCTAATAAATCTTTTATTGCTTGTAATTCTGAATCGGAATATTTTCTAGGAGGATGAGAATAGGGGTTGACATCTTCAATCATTGGTTTCTCCTATCTAGCATTTAATGCGTAGACATAATTTAAGTAATTAGCAAAATCCCCCATTCGTTTTCTATCGTCATGAAACTTATCAAACCAAGTAGTATCTTTGCCATTGATTTGAGCCAAGCCCCTGATAGAAATAAGGTTATCTCTAATTCTGTTATGAATATTTCTTCTTGAATCATCAAGTGCATCTTGCTCTTCTTTTGCAAGTATTCGCCATTTTCCACGCATTTCGGCATACTTTGCGCTATATTCGATTAGTTCTTTCCAATATCCTTGAAATTCAGGATTATGGATGTTTGATGAATTTAAAAGTTCATCTAAAATTATTCCAGCCTGTTCAAAAGTTATGATTCCTTTGTCTTTTAGAAAATCGTTATAAGTAAAAATTTGCATTGTAAAACTCCTTTATATGTTTTTGTTATATTTTAACATAACTATTTTGTTACAGGTAAGACATCAGAGCAAGCAAACCAAAGATTGCCATTGAATTGTCCAACGTTCAAATCTTTAAGCGCAACAGGACAAGTCTTGTTGTTTGCCATTTCTTGAACAGAAGCAGTAGGGGTTAAAGTGTTGACTTTGACTTGAATCATTTCCATAAAGAAATCTGAGGTTTCATCTTGAATTGATACATTGAGCCGTAAAGCTATTGGTTTATTTGTTTCTCTGTCTAAGACCTCAGTATATCCTTTTACGGCAAAGAAGCGATTACCAAGGAGTTCAGGTTTCAAAAAATCATTTAGTTTCATAATAGTTTCCTTTCTTATCATCGCTGAGCGATGAGGAACCGATATTTCTACTGTAAATCTTACGAATTTCAGTAAAAATATCGATTGCAATTAGTTGGTTTCCTCTAAATATAATTGTAGTTCGCTTATAAAATTAAATTGTTTGGTATCTAAGTAGGGGCTTTCCCAGTATTGAGCGTTTTCCCTACCTGACCCCTGCATATAAAGATAGCCAGCTCCCTTTACTTCAATAGGTTTCAAATTGTCAGGAGTAGCAGAGCCAAAGACCATTCTATAACCTTCATTAGAATTGGCACCAAGAGCGATTCTCAATCCCAAGTTATCTCTAAGGTCAGTATTTAAGGTTTCGGCTCTCATTTGTTGGGCTGCTACAAGGATAAATATACCTGATTGCCTTCCGAGTAAAATAATTTGTTTAATTCCGTCCATAACTTCGGCAATAATTTCTCTTGATTTTTTATCTGTCCCTGACGCTTGAAATGCCCCCATTTCATCAAAAATCAGCCATAGAGGTTTAAAGCCATGGTCTGCAAAGTTTGAGCCGTATAGAAAGTTATCACGCATATATTGATATCGTTCCTGCATTTCTTCGACTACTAAACGGACAATACGAGCGATATTATTAGGAGTGGTTGCTACATATTTTTCTCCAAAGTAGTGTGACAAGCTACCTAGGTCAGAATTTTTAGGGTCTGCTATGTAGATAGTTGACTGTCGTTTGAGAAGTTCTAAAATCAAGAAAGTAATAAAAACTGACTTTCCACTTCCTGTACCTCCTGAAACCAAAATGTGAGGGCATTTTACAGGGTCATAGATTATTCCGTATCCTAAATCAATATTATGGTTGTTAATCAGTTGTTTTTGACTGTGAGATTGTAAAGTTAATCTTTCTGGTTTTTTGTAGTAAAAGTGGTACTCTACAAAACTAGGACGGATAATTTTCTCGTCTAATTCAAGTTCGAGAACTCCAGCAAGGACATCATCAAGTGACTGTACTTTTTTGCTAAATTCATCGCCTGTAATCAGAGCTTTGATAAGTACGTGACCCTTTTGCCTATCTAGCTCATATTCTAAGGTTGCACTTCTAATAATTTTTTCATGCCCTGTACTATCTTTTTGAGCAGTATAAAGTCGGTTAGTATATAGCACATACAATAAACTTTCTCTAATTATTAAATAAAAATCTAGGTTATATCTGAAAGATTTTAATTCAAGGTGGATTTTATATATAACAAAGCCACTTAGTAAGAAGAATGGGATTTGAAGAAAAGCAGGTGCCCTAATATTTACGATAATAGTAAATAGAGTACAGACCGTCAGTCCTAGTATCAACCAATGGACTACTCTTAATCGGCGACTTGAAATAATGTAATTTCTTGTTAAATCTGCTATATGTTTCAGTCTAATCATAAAATCACCTCTCTAACTATTAAAGTGAGATAGTTGCTGATAAAATCGCATGATCTGGGTAGCCTACTTGGCTTTTATAATCAGGATTTTTTATGAATTTCCAGGAATAAGTTTCATTTGATATAGGAACATTAGCAAAAATATGGTCTAATTTACAATACTTCCAAGAATTTACATCTGATGGAGTATATGCAGTTAAACCTGATTCACTCATTTCTTTGACAAGTAATGGATAAGAGTAAAATTCCCTAGCTTTTCCTTGGTAGGAATAAACATCATCGGTTTGTTTGAAGAAGCCATTATTAAAGTCGCCTAGAACTATTGTGTTGTCTTGCCTTAAGGGTAAATTTGCAATTAGATTATCTAACTGTATTTTGCGTTCTTTAAAATCTTTAATAACATCTTTTCCACCAATTTTTATACGAGTACCGATAATATTTAACTCTTTACCAAATATATTTACTGTAACTCGCAAAAAATTTGGATTACTATCATCATTATCAATGGTAGTGAATTTACTATCAGAAATTAAAGAACTTTTAATAGCTATTAGAATTTCATTTCCAAAATCAAGAGTACAGTCATCTATAAAAATTTCATAGCCAATATCTTGTAATCTGGTACAGAATAAATTATGTTTTTCAGTCTTTACATACTCTGTTAGACATATAATATCTGTGTCTAATTGTTTAAGTTCAGTTACAACCATATCAGGAATTTGTTCTCCAATCCCTGAGCGTTGGTTGATATTCCAAGTGGAAATCGTAAGTTGTGTCATAATAATAAACCTTTCTATTAGTAAATCAGCAAGAGGGGGAAATCTCCTCCTAGTCGTTTAGTCCGTCAAAAATTTCTCCTTGTTCGTCCTCATCATAATAGCTTTCCAATTCTTCGTAGAAGTAATCTAAAGTTTCTTGGTCAATTTCAAACATGAACCCACCTCGTTCTAATAAAATTAAAGCCAAAACAATTATTCATTTTTGACTACCTATTGATTTAAAATTATAATAGATGAAATAAACATCTATTATAAATAAATATCTGTGCCTTGCTTTTCTAGTTTGTAAGCTTTCAAAATCATTCGAATAATAAATGAACGGTAGACGGTTCTTTTCATTTTTAACACTTTATTGAAATGGTCTCTGATTTCATACATTATATTGATTGTTTCTTCGGTTAAATTAAGAGTTGTAGGATTGACAGAAGTATAATCCGCTAAAATATCATCAAATTCAGGTTCATTTTGAACAAACTTCCAATTTACTTTTTGAAAATTTTGTTTAAAATGTTCAAAAATCTCATCCAGAATTACTCCAGAGGTTTTTTCTTCCCCTTGCTTTAGATATTCTAATTTTAATTCCTCCAAAACGATACGACCTTCTTTAGATAATCTCATTTGAATCCTCATTAAGAATCCCTCTTTCTAAAAAGTTTTTAATGCGTTGAGCATTGACTACCCATAGTATAGCACTAAATTTTTCATATGGCAAGCAAAAAATAAAAAATATTAAGTTAAAGATAGCCCTTAGTATGTGATTGATAATTATTTACAGGGAGGTTATAATAAATTCAACACATAGTAAAATAATAATTGGAAAGTGAGACCAAATGGGATATTGGGATGATGTAATTCAATGGGTTGAGGAATGGAGACCTGTTAATTATTCAGTTACGGAACAGGAAGATTTTGAAACAGTAAAACAAAGAGCGATTAGAGATTTTCAACATTATCTAAAATTACTTGATGAAGGCACTGAAGAAGGTCGCCAAGAAGTTATAAGGTCATTTACATTTAGCAAATTCTATGGAGAAAAGCTGAGTTACGATGAAGAACTTCACAAACTAAGCAAAGAGATAAGAGGACGATTGAAGCAATCTAGTTCCTAAAAAGTTACTAAAAATAAAAAATTCCACCGTTTTTGCGATAGAAGTAGTTGCTTATAATACTGATTTTACTGGGTTTTCATTCTCACAAACCCTCAAGAGCCAAACTCAAAATCCAGTGTCCGCAAGGACGTGCCGGTTCGACCCCGGCCGCCGGTATAGTTGAAAAAGACAAGGTTTCTTAGCCTTGTCTTTTGTTTTGTGCTTTTCATTTCCTTCTTTAAGGGGCTCTTTGTCAACTGTAGTGAGGAGATGTGTGCCAACATTTATAGGTTGTTTTATCTGCCATTAGTTTGATCTGAAAAATTATAGAGCGAAGGGTTTGGTTAGTCAGTAGTAGGAGCTAAAGATATCTATTGTAGGGCTGTTATAAATTATGAGGTGATATATAGGATTGCGTTCGTTATATGTAGTTGAAATTTTGTAAATAATTTTCATATTTCCTTGTCTTTTCTTTTTTTCTATGATATACTTAACAAGTTAATTAAGGAGTTAAGGGAATTGTATGAGTCATCTTGCATCACAGATTGAAAAATATTTACATGAAATTGTTTTAAGCTCTGAGAACCAATTAGAGATTTTAGTTGGTACTTGTCAGAGTTCAGTCAAATTAACAAATACGCAAGAGCATATTTTGATGTTGATTGAAAAGGCTGCCTATACCAATACGGAAATTGCTAAGGAACTGAATGTTAGTCAGGCTGCAATTACCAAAGCAACAAAAGCTTTGGTGACGCAGGGACTTTTGGTTGCCGTAAGGGATAAGAAGGATGCTCGTGTTGTGCGTTTTAGTTTGACAGAAGCAGCTAAGCCAATCGCGGCTGAACATGCCCATCATCACGCTCATACTTTGGAGGCTTATGAGCACTTGTTGTCGCGTTACAGTGAGAGTGAACAAGAAGTCATTAGTCGCTTTATGAATGATTTAGTGGAGAAAATTAGAAGATAGATGAGATATATAAGTGTGGAGGATTTATCCTTCTATTATGATAAGGAACCTGTATTGGAACATATCCATTACCACTTGGATAGTGGGGAGTTTGTTACTCTAACCGGAGAAAATGGAGCTGCTAAGACAACTTTGATAAAGGCTACCTTGGGTATTCTAAAGCCTAGGATTGGAAAAGTGACCTTTGCAGAGAAAAGTGTTAAGGGCAAAAAGTTGCGCATGGCCTATTTGCCTCAGCAGATTGCTAGCTTTAATGCTGGTTTTCCGAGCACGGTTTATGAATTTGTAAAATCAGGTCGCTATCCACGTCAGGGTTGGTTTCGTCGGCTCACTGGACATGATGAGGAACATATTCGGATTAGTTTGGAAGCAGTAGGTATGTGGGAACACAGGGATAAGAAATTGGGGTCTTTGAGCGGGGGACAGAAACAACGTGCTGTCATTGCCCGAATGTTTGCTTCGGATCCGGATATTTTTATCCTAGATGAGCCAACAACGGGTATGGATGCTGGAACCAAGGATGCTTTTTACCAACTCATGCACCATTCTGCTAAGAAGCATGGTAAGGCTGTTCTAATGATTACGCATGATCCGGACGAACTGAATCAGTATGCAGACCGAAATATTCACCTGGTACGTGATCAGGCTTCTCCTTGGCGTTGTTTTAACGTCCACGAAGCGGATGAGGAGGTGTCCAATGCTTGATTTATCTGTTTTCAACTATGATTTCATGCAAAGGGCCGTTCTAGCCATTATAGCCATGAGCTTGTTTTCGCCTGTTCTGGGAGTTTTTCTCATCTTGAGAAGGCAGAGTCTAATGTCGGATACTCTCAGTCACGTTTCCTTGGCTGGTGTGGCTTTTGGTCTTGTTTTGGGGATTTCTCCAACGCTTTCGACGGTTCTGATTGTCATTGTGGCAGCGGTATTTCTGGAATACCTGCGGACCATTTATAAAAACTTTATGGAAATCGGGACGGCTATTCTCATGTCGACAGGCTTAGCTATTTCCTTAATTGTTATGAATAAATCGGGTGGGAAGTCGGGTCTTAGTCTAGAACAATATCTGTTTGGTTCAATTGTGACCATTAGTCAAGAGCAGGTATTTGCCTTATTTGCTATCGCTGTGATTGTTATTGTATTGACCTTGCTGTTTCTACGGCCTATGTATATTTTGACCTTTGATGAAGATACAGCTTTTGTGGATGGCTTACCTGTGCGGGCTATGTCCATTGCTTTTAATGTGGTGACTGGTGTCGCCATTGCTCTTATGATCCCTGCAGCGGGTGCCTTGTTGGTGTCGACCATTATGGTTTTACCGGCCTCCATTGCCCTTCGCTTAGGAAAGAGTTTTAAGGCAGTTATCTTGATCGGTATGCTGGTTGGTTTCTTGGGAATGGTGACAGGCTTGTTGACATCTTACTATGCAGAAACGCCTGCTAGTGCAAGCATTACCTTGATTTTTATCAGTATTTTCTTACTGGTGAATGTGATGCAAAAATTAAAAAAATAGGAGTATATATGAAAAAAATTGGTTTGTTATTCTTGTCTGCTTCAGCCTTCTTGTTAGCTGCTTGTGGCAATAGCACAGCTTCTCAGGAAGATGGCAAGTTGGATATCGTCACGACTTTTTATCCTGTTTACGAATTCACGAAACAGGTAACAGGTGATGAAGCCAATGTAGAGTTGTTGATTAAAGCAGGGACAGAGGTTCATGGTTATGAGCCTTCAGCTAAAGATATTGCCCGTATCCAAGAGGCAGATGCATTTATTTATGAGAATGAAAACATGGAAACGTGGGTCCATGATATTGAAGATTCGGTGGATACAGAGAAAGTAGATGTTATCAGTGCAACTGAGGGAATGTTGCTCTTGCCTGGTGGAGAAGAGGGGCACGAGGAGCATGATCATAGTGAGGAAGGACATAGCCATGCTTATGATCCGCATGTATGGTTGTCCCCAGAACGTGCCATCACACTTGTAGAGAATATCCGTGATAGTTTGATTGCAAATTACCCGGATAAGAAGGCTGTTTTTGAGAAAAATGCTGCTGCCTATATTGAAAAGTTAGAGGCTCTACATTCTCAATATACTGAAACCTTGTCAGTGGCTAAGCAAAAATACTTTGTAACTCAACACACTGCCTTTGCATACTTGGCTTTGGATTATGGCTTGAAACAAGTTTCTATTACAGGTGTTGCTGCGGATGAAGATCCAACTCCGACTCGTTTGGCTGAATTGACTGAATATATCAAGCAATATGGTATTAAGTATATCTACTTTGAAGAAAATGCCTCAAAATCTGTAGCTGAAACACTTGCCAAAGAAACAGGTGTTCAACTGGATGTCTTAAATCCTCTTGAAAGTTTGACGGACGAGGCGATGAAAAATGGCGAAGATTATATTTCTGTAATGGAGGATAATCTAGTAGCACTTGAAAAGACTACTTCCCAAGCTGGTTCTGAAATTTTGCCAGAAGAGGGAGAGGTAACAAATAAAACTGTTTATAATGGTTATTTTGAAGATAGCGCTGTGAAAGATCGGACTTTGTCAGATTATGCTGGCGAATGGCAGTCTGTTTACCCATATTTGCTTGATGGCACGTTTGACCAGGTTTGGGACTACAAGGCTAAGCTCAAAGGTGGTATGACAGCTGAAGAATACAAGACTTATTACGATACTGGCTACAAGACAGATGTCAATCAGATCAACATCACAGACAATACCATGGAATTTGTAGTGGGTGACAAGTCTTATAAATATACTTACAAGTAAGTTGGGTACGAGATTTTGACCTATAAGAAAGGTAACCGTGGTGTTCGTTTCTTGTTTGAAGCAACGGATGCTAACGCTGGTGACTACAAGTATGTGCAATTCAGCGACCACAATATCGCACCTGTAAAAACAGGTCACTTCCATATCTACTTTGGCGGAGAGAGCCAGGAAAAACTGTTGGAAGAATTGGAAAACTGGCCGACTTACTATCCAGTTGGTTTGACTGGTTTGGAAATTGGTCAGGAAATGCTGGCTCACTAACATATGAAAATAGACCGAGTATCTTGCTCGGTCTTTCTTCTTGACATTTTTTGACTACAAATGTAAACTGATTGTAGAAATGTGATTGGAGGTGAGTTTGTGGAGCAGACGATATCTGCTGCGGAGTGGCAGGTCATGCGGGTCTTATG
The DNA here is from genome assembly GCF_036680365.1 of Streptococcus sp. SS-4456. Lineage (NCBI taxonomy): Bacteria > Bacillati > Bacillota > Bacilli > Lactobacillales > Streptococcaceae > Streptococcus > Streptococcus sp. SS-4456. The sequence continues at coordinate 12,973 of NZ_JAVIHI010000047.1, forward strand.
GGCTCGGCCTGGTGCAACTTCGCAGGAAATTATTCAGGCTTTACAGGAGGGTTTTGATTGGCAGGCAACGACCATTAAGACACTCTTGGGGCGGCTGCGGAAGAAAGACTATCTGAGAATGGCCAAGGAAACCAGCAAATATCACTATTATCCGCTGATTAGTGAAGAGGAACATTTGCAGGCGCAGGTGGAGCTCTTACTGGCTACCATATGTTCCACCAAACAGGGACAGCTGGTCGAAAGCTTGTTAGACACAGGGACATTTTCTAAAAAAAGCCTAGAAAATCTGGCTAGCAAAATTTCTCAGCTACAAAAGACTGCACCTGAGCAAATCGCTTGTCAGTGCTTGGCGGGGCAATGTACCTGCGGGCATCATCATATTCTTCGAAAATCAACCTCAGACCTTGTTGACTTGACTTGATGAGTGTAAAGCTCCTGTGGAGCTTTACAGCCTACTACCTGAAAATGCGAAAGTAGTAGGGTTCTATCTGCTCTTGAGAAACGAAGACGTTCGTCCAATTTCCAACCTCCAAAGGTTCCCCGAACCTTTTTGTAGCGAACAGGTTCGCTTTATTTCCAACCTTCAAAGGTTCCCCGAACCTTTGAAGCTAGTCTGAACCTGATTTTCATTGAGTATAAAAAAGGAGAAAAAAGATGAAGCAAACCTTGAAATTGAAAAACTTATCGTGCCAAAACTGTGTCAAGCATGTGACCAATCACCTCTTGGATTTGGACGGAGTGGAAGAGGTGAACATCCAGCTGGAAGAGCAGCTGGCGGAGATAGAGACTTCTGTGACCTATGACTGGGAAGGTTATCAAGAGGCTTTGGAAGATACTATCTATGAAGTAGAAGAGTTGGTGTAAATAAAAAGCAGCTGTTGGGCTGCTTTCAGACTGAAGACAAAGTCCTTAGAATTTATTTTCTAAGGGCTTTTCTTCGTATTTAGGAGTATAATATAATAAAAAGGACTTGTGAGG
>NZ_JAVIHI010000048.1:0-13519 GCF_036680365.1 Streptococcus sp. SS-4456
GATGGGGTGGTTTCAGCATTAAAACAGCCATTTTTCTCTAAAAACAGTAAAAAAGACAAACACCAAAACGATGTTTGTCTGCAATCTGAAATGACTGTCCCCCGGACAGTCATTTTTATTAAAAGCCATCTACATTTGTGTAGATTTTTTGGACGTCTTCGTCGTCTTCGAGGGCGTCGTAGAGTTTTTCAAATGTTGCGAGGTCATCGCCGTCAAGTGACACTTCTGATTGTGGGATCATTTCAAGTTCAGTAACGTTAAACTCTTCAATGCCTGATTCCTTAAGTGCCACGATTGCCTTGTGCAAATCAGTTGGAGCTGTATAGACAGTGATTGTGCCGTCTTCTGCTTCTACGTCATCGACTTCGACATCTGCTTCAAGGAGCAATTCGAAGATGGCATCTGCATCATCACCAGCAAATACAACTACACCTTTTTTATCAAACATGAAGGATACTGAACCAGAAGCACCCATGTTACCGCCATTTTTACCAAAGGCAGAGCGAACATTGGCTGCGGTACGGTTTACGTTTGATGTCAAAGTATCAACGATAATCATAGAACCGTTTGGTCCAAAGCCTTCGTAACGACCTTCCACGAAGGTTTCGTCTGTGTTTCCTTTTGCCTTGTCAATGGCCTTGTCAATGATGTGTTTTGGAACCTGCGCTTGCTTAGCACGGTCGATAACAAATTTCAGCGCTGAGTTTGTTTCTGGATCTGGGTCACCCTTTTTCGCTGCTACATAGATTTCAACACCAAATTTGGCGTAAACTTTTGAGTTAGCACCGTCTTTTGCGGTTTTCTTGGCTACAATATTGGCCCATTTACGTCCCATGGGGAACCTCCTACATTTTATAAAATCGCTTTATTATACCATAAATGGCAAGGATTGAGAAGATTTTTAAAATCTTCTTCACTATACAGTTGACATGTATAGTTTTCCGATATATAATATATAGTACAACTGTACATTTGAACTACATAGGAGAAGCCAAATGAAAAGGAACAAGCACCTCCCCTTAACGGAGACAACCTACTATATTCTATTAGCCCTCTTGGAACCTGCCCATGGCTACCATATCATGCAAAAAGTAGAGGATATGAGTGTTGGTGATGTGAAAATCGCTGCAGGAACCATGTATGGAGCGATTGAGAATCTTTTGAAACTAAAATGGATTTGTTCCGTTCCAAGTTCCGATAAAAGAAGAAAAGTCTATCAAGTAACAGCAACGGGACAAGAGATTATTAAACTGGAAACACAGCGTATTCAAAAACTACATCATATTGCCAAAGAATTAGGTTTTTAAGGAGGAAGCCATGATAAGACACAAATTATTCACCAGTTTACAAGAGGAAGAACATTGGATCAATTCGATTCAATCCGAAGGTTATCAGCTTGTCAAAGTAACTCCGTGGACAGCAGCCTATCATTTTGAAAAATGTAGTCGGACCCCTCATCCCGTACGCCTTGATTTTCATGAACATATTGCAAAAGGAGAATATTCAAATTACCTCTCTCTATTTGAAGACTGTGGTTGGCAACCTATACAAGGTAGTCGTAGATGTGGCATCCATTATTTTCAACAAACAATCGAAGCTTCAAGCACAGAAATTTTTTCTGATACCGAATCGAAAAAAGCATTCTATTCACGCTACCAAAATTATGCCTACTCCTATTTCGGATTATTTCTGACTTTATTTTTTATCCATTACCAAGTTGGACTCCAAAATGGATACACACTTTGGAATCCTAAATCCTGGTACCTAACTCCAGGACTATGGGAACGAACTGGTACCAGTTTTTGGTTTGGTTTTCTCTTTGAAACCCCATTCGCATTGTTTAGAAGTGGCATTATTCCCTTATTTTTCCTTGCTTGGTCTATTTATTTCCTCCATATCGCTGAAAAAGGTAAAAAAGAAGCGAAGAAATTAGAAAAATACTGAGGGTATACTGTCCAAAAGAAAAAGATTGAAAAGAGTTGACTGCAATCATCTTTTCAATCTTTTTTACTTTTTACAACTCAACTGTCGCAACTTGACTATCTTTGCTTACTTGTACAAGATTTCCAAGGCTGACAGATTTGATTTCTGCTGTGTTTGTGAAGGCAACGACGATGGTTGTTTCGCGTCCTGCTGAGCGAATAGCTTCAAGGTCTGCGACAAGGAGCAAATCCCCTGCTTCAACACGTTGACCGTCTGTTACCTTAGTTGAGAATGGAGCACCGTTTAGTGCAACTGTGTCTAAACCAACGTGAACTAAAACTTCTACACCCTTGTCAGACAAAATTCCGACAGCGTGTTTTGTTGGGAAGACACTAGTTACAATACCTGAAACTGGTGCGTAAACATTGCCGGAGCTAGGCTCAACTGCATAACCGTCGCCCATCATTTTTTGTGAGAAGACCGGATCTTTCACTTCTGTGATGGCAATGGCTTGACCTTCAGCAACAGCATAAACTGCCTCGGTCACACCCTTGAATTGTGCTTCCTCAACTACTGTTTCAGTCGCAACAATTTCCGTACGAGGAATAGCTACGCCTGATTCTAGTAAGTCTTGAATGTCTGATTTGAGAACATCTGCTTTTGGTCCATAGACTGCTTGAACACCTGAGTCTTTGATAATCAAGCCCATTGCACCAGCCTGTTTCCAAGCATTTTCATCTCCAACCTGTGCCACATCTTTGACACTTACGCGAAGACGAGTCATACAAGCATCCACATCTGCGATATTATCACGACCACCAAGCAAGTTGATGATTTGAACCACTTGTGAATTAGCATCTGCAGTATCTACGTTTGAGTTCGAAACCACATCTGTTGTTTCTGTATCATAGTTACCATTGCGTCCAGCTGTTGCTAGATTGAATTTTTGAATCATGAAGTTGGCAATGAAGTACATTGCAACTGCAAAGAGGGCTGTTACCCAGATAAAGTTGACAACGTCCATACCGATACCAGCTTTAATCGCCATCGGTGTACGTGTAAGGAATTCAATATTACCAAATGAGTGCATACGCAAATTGACAATATCCGCCATAGCAAAGGCTGCACCTTGTACAAAAGCATATACAACATAGAGCGGCATTGCTACAAACATGAACATAAACTCAATTGGTTCTGTTACACCTGTCAAGAAAACGGCTGCAGCAGATGAAAGGAACATACCACGGTATTTTTTCTTTTTATCCTCATCAACATTGCGGTACATAGCAAGGGTCAAGCCCATGAGAATACCAGAGGAGCCAATCATTTGACCTACTTTAAAGCGCGCAGGCGTTACATTAGCAAGCAAGTCATTGTACTGAGCCATATCGCCAGCGTCTTTGAGGTTGATCAAGTCTGTAATCCAAGCCAACCAGAGCGGATCTTGTCCAAATACTTGTGTACCTGCTTGTGCACCTGTCAAGATGTCATAGGTACCACCAAGTGACGTATAGTTCATCGGAATGGTCAACATGTGGTGAAGACCGAATGGAAGAAGCAAACGTTCCAAGGTACCATAAACGAACGGAGCTACAATAGGAGCGGTGTCTTGTGAGGTTGCAATCCATTTACCAAAACTGTTAATACCAGTTTGTACAAGAGGCCAGAAGATTGCCAAAGCAAGCGCGACGAGGACAGAACGATAGATGACCACAAACGGCACAAAGCGTTTGCCGTTAAAGAAGGTCAATACATCTGGCAACTTGCGATAGTTGTAATATTTGTTGTAGGCAGTCGCACCAACAAAACCAGCAATAATCCCTACAAAAACACCCATGTTCAAAGCAGGCTGACCAAGAATATTGACAAAGTAGCCAGATACTGGAATTTGAGTTCCAAATACAGTGCTAACAGTCGCAGTCGCATCAGCCAACATATCAGTCGTTACACCAAAGAAGTGACCTGTAATCAAGTTAATCAAGATAAAAGCAAGACCTGCTGAGAAGGCTCCACCAGCCTTTTCCTTAGCCCAGCTTCCACCGATAGCCAAGGCAAAGAGCAAGTGGAGGTTTCCGATAATCCCCCAACCGATTTGGGCAATGATATTCCCAATACGAATGAGCAATTCTGATTCAGGACTGATTAGTGGAATCGAGTTTCCGATAGAAACCATAAGACCTGCCGCCGGCATAACGGCGATCACGACCATCAAACATTTACCGAATTTTTGCCAAAATTCGAAACTAAGAAATTTTTTCATATGTTTCTCCTAAATTTTTTCTTGGTCAGTTGACCTTTAAATACTAATGTTAACTTCCACACCAAAGTGGTCTGAAATAATGGGAAGATTATCTCCATTGAAAATCACACGACTGGATTGTACCTGTCTTTTCTGATTTAAGAACACATAGTCCAGACGTTTTTCCTGACTATGACCTGCCCACCCATCAATGGCTTTTTCAACGGTGATTCCCCTATCCCTTTCCTCGGCCAAATCATAACTATCATAAAGACCTAGATTCTTGATAGCTTGATAGGCTTGTGGATTTGACAGGGCATCCGTATTGAAATCTCCCATAAGGATTTTCAAGCGATCCGAACTTGTCCGTTCCACAATCGAGCGAATATTCTCCAACTGATTTTCTTCTTTACTGTCAGGAAGATTGATATGACAAGAATAAATGTCAATCAATTCCTTCTCATACAAGACCGTCAAACCAATGATTTTTCTAGACAAGATTGATGTCAAATCTTTGTTCTGACTGCAGTAGAAGGCATCCACTTCATAGACAGGTAGTTTGGTCAAGAAGGCAATTCCTTCATCGTACCTATCGTAACCAATATGGGAATTGGACCAGAAATAAGAATAGTCTGTCACTCCAAGATCTTTCAGCTTTTCAAGCAAAACCAAACCATAATTGTCTTGGCGCAAGTCTTTGGTCACCAAGGGACTTGTCATCAGCTGATTGACTTCCTGAAGAGCAATCACATCATATTGCTTTTGGGCAATGGTCTGAGCTAAAATATCCAATTTTTCATGCTGGTCATCTTCTAGCCAAGCATGAACATTGACTGTTAGTAAATTCATATCTCTCCTTTCTATTTACTTCGTAAAACTTTTTCAACTTGTAGCCTTATTATAACGTAAACGTTTTCAAGTGTCAATAGTTTTACGGAATAATTTTTGAAGTCTTCCGTAAAAGTTTGTCTAGACTTAGAATACTGACCTTTGGCATTTTTTATGATATACTAGCGATAAATAGCAAGCTAGGAAGTTACCCAAATGAGTAAATACAAAAAAGTCTATACTGACATCAAGGAAAAAATTGAACAAAATATCTGGCAGCCCAATCAAGAGATGCCTACAGAGAATGAGCTGATGGAGATTTATACCTATTCCAAGGACACCATCCGCAAGGCACTATCTCTGTTGGAAATGGACGGCTATATCCAAAAACGTCAGGGACGAAACTCGATTATTTTGAACCATAACCTCGTTAGAAAACCATTTGTGTCCGAATTGAAGACCGTTAGTGAACTCAACCGCTCTGCCCATCATCAAGTCCAGACCGAATTGACCAACCTCTATATTGTCCAAGGTCAGCCAGAGGTCATGAAAGAATTGGAAGTGGATGAAAAAACGGATCTCTACCGTGTCAGCCGCGTTCGGATTATCGACGGTGAGCGATTAGAGTATGAGATTTCCTACTTTGACCGCAGGATTGTTCCCTATCTCAGTAAGGAAATCACTGAAAGCTCCATTTATCAATATTTGGAAAACGACCTTGGCTTAGAAATTTCCCATTCCCGCCGAGAAATTTCCTTCCGCTTTGCGACAGAAGAAGAAAAAAGCCTACTAGACCTGACAGGCTACGACATGGTGGTCTCCGTCACCAGTACTACCTATCTGGCAGACGGTCGTCCCTTCCAGTACGGCACCATTACCTACCGGCCAGACAAGGTCACCTTTGTATCTATGGCCAAACGGTAAAAACTAAATATACCAAAAAAGAGGCTGGGAAAAAATCCCCAACCTCGCTTCTCAGAGTTCGTGTCAACATCTCAGCGCAGTGGTTGATTGGCAGATTTGTTCGTGTTTTACACTCCAAATCTGACCTAATCAACTGTGCGGGGGCGGGAAGACGAACTCTTTTTTTGACCAGTCGAGTTCTTTCCCGTTCCTTTTGTTTTGGATTAGTTACTGTGCCAGATGTCTTGGTTGTACTGCTCGATTGTACGGTCAGATGAGAAGAATCCTGCTTTAGCAATATTGTGAACAACTTTCTTGTTCCATGAATCTTGATTTTCGTAGTCTGCAAAGACTTGCTCTTTAACTTCGATGTACTCTGCTAAGTCAATCAAGGTCATGAACCAGTCTTTTGAAATCAATTCATGGTGCAAGCGACCAAGACGTTCTTCGTTACCAAGTGCTTTCACTTCGTCGCTGACGATAAAGTCAACCGCACGTTTGATGTTGGCATCGCCATTGTAGTAGTCCGCAGAAACATAGCCAGCCTTGTCGTACAAGTCGATAATAGTATCTGAATCCTTACCAAATGTATAGATGTTGTCCATACCAGCCAATTCTGCAATCTCAACGTTGGCACCGTCCATAGTACCGAGTGTCAAAGCACCGTTCAACATAAATTTCATGTTACCAGTACCTGATGCTTCTTTAGAAGCCAATGAGATTTGCTCAGAGATGTCAGTCGCAGGGATCAGTTTTTCAGCAACGGTTACGTTGTAGTTTTCTACCAAGTGAACGTTGAGGTACTTGCTCACTTCTGGGTCATTGTTAATCAACTCAGACAAGCAAAGAATCAAATGAATGATGTCTTGAGCGATAATATAAGCTGGAGCTGCCTTACCGCCGAAGATAACAGTGATTTTACGTTTCGGAAGGTTACCGTTCTTGATTTCAAGATACTTGTGGATGACATACAAGGCGTTCATTTGTTGGCGTTTGTACTCGTGGAAACGTTTGATTTGCGTATCGATAATGGAGTTTTCGTCCAACTCGATACCCTTGTTGTCTTTGAGGTAACGTTTGAGGGCCAATTTGTTGTTGTGTTTGATTTCCGCCAACTTAGCATGAACTTCCTTGTCATCTGCAAAGGCAAGCAATTTCTCCAACTTGGTTGCATCTGTCAGGTATTCATCGCCAATCAATTCCTTGATGTAGTCTGCAAGATCTTGGTTAGCAAATTCCAACCAACGACGGAAAGTGATACCGTTTGTCTTGTTGTTGAATTTTTCTGGGTAAAGCTCGTAGAAGCCTTTCAACTCAGAGTTTTTCAAGATTTCAGTATGGAGAGCCGCAACCCCGTTGACAGAGTTTGAGAAGTGGATATCCATGTGAGCCATGTGCACACGACCTGATTCATCAATGATTTGGACTGCTGGGTCTTTGATTTCTGCACGAATAAGGGCATCCAATTCTTTAATAATACCAACTAAGTGTGGGACTACTTCTTCAAGGAACTCAAGTGGCCATTTTTCAAGTGCTTCCGCCAAGATAGTATGGTTTGTGTAACCAGTCATATTCTTAACAATCGCAACAGCTTCCGCAAATTCAATACCATGTTTTTCAGTCAAAAGACGAACCAACTCAGGAATCACCATTGATGGGTGAGTATCATTGATTTGAACATAAGCGTAGTCTGCCAAGTCATGTAAGTTTGACCCACGCTCGATCGCTTCGTCAATCAAAAGCTGAGCAGCGTTTGAAACCATGAAGTATTGTTGGTAAATGCGGAGCAATTCACCGTTCTTGTCTGAATCATCTGGATACAAGAAGAGGGTCAAGTTTTCTTTGATGTCTGTCTTGTCAAACGTGATGCCATCTGTAATCAAGTCATAGTTGACAGACTCGATGTCAAACAAGTTAAGGTAGTTCTTAGTTTCTTTTTTATAGCCAAGAATATCAAGTCGATCTAACTTAGATTTCAAAGTGAAGTTTTTAAATGGCACGTCATAGCTGATATCTGTAGGAATCAACCAAGAATCATTTTCAATCCAGAAGTTTGGCTCTGCAACTTGTTGGTTATCCTTGAAGACTTGCTTGAAGAGACCACAGTGGTAGTTGAGACCAACACCCTCACCGTTGATACCAAGTGTTGACATAGAATCCACAAAGCAAGATGCCAAACGGCCAAGACCACCGTTACCAAGTGACGGTTCTGGTTCCACATCTTCAACTTGTGCCAAAGACTTGCCAGCTGCTGCCAATTCTGCCTGAATGTCCTTGTAGACACCCAAGTTGATCAAGTTGTTTGACAAGAGTTTACCGATAAGGAACTCTGCTGAGATGTAGTAAACCTTGCGTTTACCTGTGTTTTTTGGTTTTGTAGCTGCAGCTTCTTTTACGTAGTTTAACAATTGAAGATAGATTTCTTCGTTTGTTAAATCAGCTAATTTTTTCGAAGTATTTGTTTCTGCAAATGTTGTAAAGTTAATCATGATTTTCATTTCCTCGTTGATATAGTGTTGTCATTTTGACTAAGAAGTCTTTGCGTTCCTGGGTTAAATCTTCAGCTTTCATTCGCCATTCCCAGTTGCCTCCGACAGTTGAAGGCATGTTCATGCGGCTTTCTTCGCCCAAGTCAAGAACATCTTGCATGGTCGCAATAGCTGTGTCGCTGACAGTGGCAAAGAGTGTTCGAAGCATGGCTTGGGTCACTGGTTCAATCGGCTTTCTGTTGGTATAGGCATCTACAAACTCCTGTTGTTCAGGCTCTAGATTGTTATACCAACCATTGACCACCTCATTATCGTGTGTACCTGTGTAGGCGATAGAGTTTGGTACACAACGGTGTGGGATGTCAATGCTCTGTCCAGTCACATCGAAGAAGCCAAATTCTAGAATCTTCATTCCTGGATAGCCACAATCTGCAAGCAACTTACGAGCCTTGGCATCAATATTTCCTAGGTCCTCTGCAATAATTGGCAAGTCGCCAAGGGTTTCTTTGACCGCCTTGAAGAGATTGTAGCCTGGACCTGGCTCCCAAGTACCAACCTTGGCAACTTTAGCATCTCCTGCTACCTGCCAGTAATCTGAGAAGCCTTTGAAGTGGTCGATCCGCAGCACATCATAAAGTTTGAAACTCTCGTGAATACGGTAAATCCACCAGTTGTAGCCAGTCTTTTCATGTTGCTCCCAATCGTAGAGTGGGTTGCCCCAAAGCTGGCCATCTGCAGAGAAGTTATCTGCTGGCACACCTGCCACATAAAGCGGCTTGCGCTCGCTATCTAATTTGAAGAGCTGTGGCTTGGTCCAAACTTCCACACTATCGGCAGAGACATAAATCGGCATGTCTCCGATAATCTTAATGTGGTTTTGATTGGCATATTCTTTTAGCTGTTTCCACTGGCTAAAGAAGAAATATTGAGTGACTTTAAAGTAATCAATTTGGTCTGCCAATTCCAAGCGGTATTTTTCAAGAGCTTCTTCATTTCGAGCAACAACTTTCTTGTCATCCCACTCTTGTAGGGCCTTGTTTCCAAAGTGTTCTTTAATAGCCATGAATTCCGCATAGTCATTTAACCATGACGAATTGGCTTTTTCAAACTCTTGAAAGGCTGCTTTACGCTTGTCATCGCTCAAGAAGTTTTTAACAGCTCTTTCCAAAATCGGACGGCGAGCCTCATAGATCAAGGCGTAGTCTACTTTTTCTGGATTGTCCCCAAAGTTCACATCTTGGTAGTCAAAGTTGGCCAATAAATCTTCTTCTGCCAACAAATCAAAATCAATTAAATGGGTATTTCCTGCAATAGCAGAAAAGGATTGATAAGGTGAATCTCCGTAACTTGTCGTTGTGAGAGGAAGGAGCTGCCAGTAGGTCTGCTTGGTTTCGACCAAGAAATCTACAAAGTCATAGGCAGGCTTTCCAAAAGTACCGATACCAAACTTACCTGGAAGTGAGGTAATATGCATTAAAATTCCACTGGTACGATTCGCCATAAAAACGTTTTCCTTTCTTTCGATTACAATGATAGTTTAACGCAAACGTTTGCATTTGTCAAGGATTTATACAATTTTTTTAAAACTTTTACGTAAAACTGCTAAAAATCTCCTATAAATGCGCGTTCTACTGCTCTTGTTACCATTAAACAAAAGAAGAAATTCTGAGCATTTTAACCCAGAATTTCAATATTATTCGATTATTTTATGAAAAGGTTTGCTCGCTGATTTGAATCTCATTTTCCACTACATCAGCCAACAAGTTTGTCACATCTAGGTGATCTAGATAGTAATCCGTAACCTTGTCTCGAATCTGATTTTCAATCACACGGCGCAATGGACGAGCTCCCATAGCCTGATCATAGCCTTCTTCCATCAAGAACTCTTTGACTGCCTCAGTCACTTCTAAGTGAATACCTTTTTTAGCTAGGGTCTTATTGACCTGGGCTAACATCAAATCCACGATTGCCTTGAGGTCTTCTTTGCTCAAGTGTTTGAATTCGATAACAGCGTTGAAACGGTTAAGGAACTCCGGACGGAAGAATGGTGCGATGCGGTCCATGATGTCTTGATTTTCTTCAACTTCTGGCATTCCATAACCAAAACCTGCATTTGAAGTCGCAATGACAAGGGTATTTTTGAAATTGACTTGGTTGCCCTGTCCGTCTGTCAAATGACCATCATCTAGCACTTGCAAAAGGAGGGTAATCACTTGTGGATCTGCTTTTTCAATCTCATCCAAGAGGACAATGGAGTACGGATTGCGACGGACACGCTCGGTAAGAGTATTGGAATTGTCATCATAACCAACATAACCCGCTGTGGTACCAATCAGCTTGGAAACAGCTGTCCGATCACTGTATTCAGACATATCTAAACGAATAATGGCATCCTTGTTACCAAACAAGTCTAGCGCTAACTGTTTTGCCAACTCTGTCTTACCCACACCTGTCGGACCGACAAAGAGGAAGGAACCAATCGGACGGTTGCCGTCATCAAAACCTGCACGATTGCGACGAATAGCACGAGATACTGCTTCCACCGCATCGTCTTGACCAATTACATTTGTCTCCAGGCGATGTTTCAATTCCTTGAGTCGTTCAATGTCAGAAGCTCCCATTTGTGAAACTGGAATTCCTGTCATTCGCTCAACCGCCTGAGCCACATCATTAACAGTCGCTACCACTTTCTGTTGCTCCGTGTGGTTGTCAATTTGTTCTTGGAGCTTGTCGATGCGGACTTTTTCATTGAGTGCTGTTTCGTAATCTTCTTTTTCAGCTGCTTGACTTTGCAAAGCTTTAGCCTGTTCAATCTCTGCCTCCAAAGCCTGGATATCTGTCACAGGATGTTGTGCAGCTAAGTGAGCGGCGGTCACATCAATCAAGTCAATGGCCTTGTCTGGCAAGCTACGTTGTGGAATATATTGGACGGAATAATCAACCGCAGCTCTCAAGACCTCATCTGGCAATTCAATATTGTGGTGGGCTTCATAAAGCGGCTTGATACCTTTCAAAATCTGGTAGGTATCTTCTGCGGACGGAGCATTAACCTTGACTTCATTGAAACGACGAGCCAGAGCAGCATTTTTGTGAATGGTATTGCGGTACTCGTCTTGCGTGGTCGCACCAATGACGGTCAACTCTCCACGTGACAGGGCTGGTTTGAGAATATCTGCTAAGCCCTTGGAACCTGAGTCTCCACCAGTGCTACCAGCTCCCAAAATCTGATGAATCTCATCAAAAAAGAGAATGATATTGCCAGCTTTTTTGACTTCATCCACAAGATTTTGGACATTTTCTTCAAAAGCTCCACGGTACTGAGTCCCAGCTTCCAAGCCTGAAATGTCGATGGAGATGATTTCCTTATTCTTAATGGCTGCTGGCACATCACCATTGACAATGGCCTGAGCCAAACCTTCTACTACCGCAGTTTTACCTACACCCGCATCACCGACCAAAACAGGATTGTTCTTGGTACGGCGAGCCAGAATTTCAGAGGTTTCTTGAATTTCCTTGTTTCGTCCAATGACTGGATCCAACTTGCCTTCACGCGCATCTTGTGTCAAATTGCGGCCCAGTTTTGCCAGAATTCCGTCTGACTTTATCTGACCTTTAGCCTGAGTTTGAGCCACTTCTTCTGTCTGTGGCAGGCGACCAGTCTGACGGTAAATGGCAAATTCCTCCGGTGTCACTTCACGCCCATTGATAGAATAACGGCGACGCTCTGTACTGTAGCCACCCATGTTCCCCATGAGTTGATTGAAAATATCATCCATATTGTTAAAATTATTGAAATTGTTGTTCATAGTTTTTACCTCGTTTAAGTTTTATTTGTTTTTGACTTTTACTGACCTTTATTTTTTAAAAAAAATTGATACAGTCTTTTAGTTTGCTTTTAGTACTAGCTCTAAAGGTTTGGGGAACCTTTGGAGGTGGGAAATAGAGCGAACAAAGTTCGCATCAAAAGCTGCAGGTAGCTTCAATAGTCCAGCGGACTATTAAAGCTTGGAAATCGCATCTACGATTGTAAGTAACATTCATAAGGTACGGCAAAGCGAGTTCAAATAATGATGAGATTATTTGAAGTTGGAGATAAGGAAACGAAGTTTCCTCATTCTCCGCAGTAATAAAAGATAAACTAAATGACGCTAATAGGGTATAATCCTTTCTTTCATCCCAACCTCCTCAGAAGTTTGTCTTTTACTGACCAATAGGTCTAAAAGAAAATCAAATTGTTCTCGTTTGACTTTAACTGACCTTTTGTTTAAAGATATCGTAAGGTCCTTTACCTTACGAATCTTATTCTACACCATTGGTCAGTAAAAGTCAATAGTTTTGTTTGACCTTTTTTGACTTTTTGATAAAAAAATCTACCTGACGGTAGATTCAGAATGAAGACAAACATTGATTTCAATCTCTAGCTGGTCACTCATAAACTTGGCTTGCTTTTCAACTTCACGATTGATGAATTTACGGTTATTCGCCGCAGCCTTGATATGGATACCGTCAATAAAAATTTCTGTCGGATCTATAAATCCTGCGTTGACACAGAGCCCTAAGATATGGGTGAAAATACCTTCAATGACCTGTCTATCTTGGAAACGACGGGCATAATTCTTCCCGTAGGTAGTGAAATGAGGTACCTTATCATCCAGTCGAAGACCAAGAAACCAACGGTAGGCAGTATTGACTTCGATTTCCTTAATGGTTTGACGCATGGAACGAATGCCGAAGAGACACTGAAGAATTGGAATTTTAATGAGCAGAATAGGGTCAAGACTAGGACGCCCTGTATCATCGCTATAGCTATCTGCGACTAAGTCATAGATAAAGGAGAAGTCAATAGCTTCCTCTATTTGACGAAGGAGATGACCTTGATGAACAAGGTCTTCTAAACTGTAGAAACCAAATTGACCGCGATTATAGTCTGGATTTTCTTTGTGTAACATAGCGATTCTCCCTCTACTTATTAGCTAGTCTTCCTGCCTCTATTATACGACGTTATACAAAGAAAAGCCCTTGGGAACTTGTGTTCCAAGGACTTTGGGCTCTATAATTTCTGTAGTGGGTAAATCCACCGTGGAGATTATGGAGCCTTTTTGAGTGTAGAAAAAAAGTCCCATATGACCTATAATGA
>NZ_JAVIHI010000049.1:0-13042 GCF_036680365.1 Streptococcus sp. SS-4456
TCAAAATTCCTGTTTGGGCTAGCCCAAACAACTTAACCTCTGGAACTCTAGTTATCAATGAACTTGTTGCACTTGACTTGACAACGTGCGTCTAAAAATTTTTTTAATATTTTTTATAAAAACGCTTGCAAACGGATTCATAATGGTGTATAATAAATTCAACTTAGGAAAACGTTTGCGCTAGTGAACGTTTCACAATAAACCATTTATTCTTGGAGGGAAGAATATGAAACACAAACTACTTAAGAGCGTTGCTCTTCTAGCTGCATCTACTGCTGTCTTGGCTGCTTGCTCAAACTCATCATCTGACTCAAGCTCATCTACGGATGCTGGGCAAGAGTTGACAATCTATATCGATGCACAATACGAAGCATACGTCAACGATGCAAAAGCTGCCTTTGAAAAAGAAAATGAAGGCGTTACTGTTACCGTTAAAACCGGTGACGCTCTTACAGGTTTGGACAACTTGTCACTCGATAACCAATCCGGTTCAGCTCCAGACGTTATGATGGCACCATACGACCGCGTAGGTAGCCTTGGTTCAGAAGGTCAACTTTCAGAAGTAAAATTGGCTGAAACAAGTAAGACAGATGACACTACTGAGACACTGGTAACTACTGGTGGTAAAGTCTACGGTTCACCTGCCGTTATCGAAACATTGGTTGCTTACTACAACAAAGACCTTGTTTCTGAAGCACCAAAAACATTTACTGAATTGGAAGAGTTGGCTAAAGATAGCAAGTACGCATTTGCTGGTGAAGAAGGTAAAACTTCAGCCTTCCTAGCTGACTGGACAAACTTCTACTACGCATATGGACTTCTTTCTGGTTACGGTGGTTATGTATTCGGTGAAAATGGTACAGATCCAAAAGACATCGGTCTTGCTAACGAAGGTGCTATTAAGGCTATCGAATACGCTAAAACTTGGTATGAAAAATGGCCTCAAGGTCTTCAAGATGCATCTGCTGCTGGTAACTTGATCCAAACTCAATTTACTGAAGGCAAAACAGCTGTTATCATCGACGGTCCATGGAAAGCTGCTGCTTTGAAAGATGCAGGTGTCAACTACGGCGTAGCTACTATCCCTACACTTGCTGACGGCAAAGCATACTCAGCATTCGGTGGTGGTAAGGCTTGGGTTATCCCTGCAGGTTCTAAGAACCCTGACTTGGCACAAAAATTTGTTGACCACTTGACTTCAACTGAACAACAAAAAGCATTCTACGATGCTACAAACGAAGTTCCAGCTAACACAGAAGCACGTGAATATGCAGTAAGTAAGAACGATGAATTGACAACTGCGGTTATCAACCAGTTTGCTTCTGCTCAACCAATGCCAAACATCTCAGAAATGAGCACAGTTTGGGAACCAGCTGCTAACATGCTCTTCGAAGCTGTAAGTGGTAAAAAAGATCCTAAGACTGCTGCTACTGACGCTGTGAAATTGATTGAAGACACAATTGCTCAAAAATACAGCAACTAGTCATTTTTAAGTCAGACTGGGATTTCCTCCCAGTCTGCTTTGTTACTACAAACCGAAATATATATTGATATTTAGGACTGACCTAAAGGAGATTACACTATGAAACAAAATCCAAGTAAGGCACTCCTCTTGTCCCTTCTTCCAGGATTGGGGCAAATCTACAACAAGCAAAAAGCAAAAGGCTATATCTTCCTTGGCGTAACACTAGCTTTCCTAGTCTACTTCATTGCAATAGCAGGTGGAGAAATTGGAAACTTGATTACCCTTGGTAGCCAACGTGGCCGTGACAACTCCCTCTTCATGTTGATCCGTGGTTCCTTCCACCTCATCATTACCGTTGTCTATCTTGCTTTCTACGCCTTAAACCTAAAGGATGCCCACGACACTGCCAAACGAATCAATAATGGTATTCCTGTTGCAGTCACATTGCAAGACATGATAAAAGGAATCTATGAAAATGGTTTCCCTTATCTCTTGATAATTCCTTCATATATTGCCATGACCTTTGCGATCATTTTCCCGGTTGTGGTGACACTCTTTATCGCCTTTACCAACTACGATTTCCAACATTTACCACCTGGTGCTCTTCTAGATTGGATTGGCTTTACTAACTTTACAAATATCTGGAAACTCAGCACCTTCCGTGCAGCCTTTGGTTCTGTCTTAGGCTGGACAATCATCTGGGCCTTGGCTGCTTCGACTGCACAGATTGTTATCGGTATCCTAACAGCCATCATTGCCAATCAGCCATTTATCAAGGGCAAACGCATCTTCGGTGTTATCTTCTTGCTCCCATGGGCTGTTCCAGCCTTCGTAACTATCTTGACTTTCAGTAACATGTTCAACGATAGTGTCGGTGCTATTAACACACAAGTATTGCCATTCTTGAGCAAATTCTTGCCATTTATCGATAACTTCCTCATTCCATGGAAAACAGATCCATTCTGGACTAAGGTTGCCCTTATCATGATGCAGGCTTGGCTTGGTTTCCCTTATATCTATGTCTTGACCTTGGGTATTTTGCAATCTATTCCAAACGATTTGTACGAGGCTGCCTACATTGATGGGGCAAGTGCCATTCAAAAATTCCGTAGCATTACCTTGCCAATGATCTTGGCAGTGGCTGCTCCTACTCTGATCAGTCAGTACACCTTCAACTTCAACAACTTCTCTATCATCTACCTCTTCAATAACGGTGGACCTGGTAGCGTCGGTGGGGGTGCTGGTTCGACTGACATCTTGATTTCATGGATTTACAAATTGACAACTGGTACTGCTCCTCAGTATTCAATGGCAGCTGCGGTTACCTTGATCATCTCTATGATTGTCATCAGTATCTCTATGATTGCCTTCAAGAAATTAAATGCTTTTGAAATGGAGGATGTATAAGATGAAAGTATCTGTAAAAACTAGACGCAGACTAAATCAGACCTTTACCTATCTCTATCTGATTGCCCTGTCTATCATCATTATTTACCCTCTATTGATTACCATCATGACAGCCTTTAAATCAGGAAACGTGGTAGCTTTTAAGCTAGAGCCAATCCAGTTTACTTTGGACAATTTCAAAGGACTATTTAGCGAAACTCTCTACGGTACCTGGTACCTCAACACGCTCATTATCGCAATCTTAACAATGCTTATCCAAACCAGTATAGTGGTATTAGCTGGTTATGCTTATAGCCGTTATAACTTCATCGCTCGTAAACAGAGTTTGGTTTTCTTCTTGATTATTCAAATGGTGCCAACAATGGCTGCCCTTACAGCCTTCTTCGTTATGGCCCTCATGCTCAATGCCCTCAACCAAAGTTGGTTCCTCATCTTCCTTTATGTCGGTGGTGGTATCCCTATGAATGCATGGCTCATGAAAGGTTATTTCGATACAGTGCCAATTTCTCTCGATGAATCTGCAAAACTAGACGGTGCTGGTCACTTCAGACGTTTCTGGCAAATCGTTCTTCCACTTGTTCGTCCAATGATTGCTGTACAGGCACTCTGGGCCTTCATGGGACCTTTTGGAGATTACATCCTATCCAAATTCTTACTTCGCGAAAAAGAATTTTATACTGTAGCAGTCGGTCTTCAAACCTTCATCTCTGATGTGAAAAACTTGAAGATTGCCTACTTCGCGGCAGGTGCTATCCTCATCGCCCTCCCAATCAGTATCCTATTCTTCTTCCTACAAAAGAACTTTGTATCTGGTTTAACAAGTGGTGGTGACAAGGGGTAACCCTGTCCCACCTTTTCCCTTTTTAGACAGAGCCAAAATTTTTATGAAAGGTACAACACATGATTCCCTATCCATTCTCTTATTTTTCCAGTATTTTTTCTCCTAGAAAAATGTTTGCCAACCGCAGATGGATGAACGTCTGGCAAGGGCTATTTACAACGCTCTTTTTAGTGTCCCTCCTAGTCATTCCCAGTTCTCTCCAAACAGTCAGCTTGGAAACCTATCCGCTGGAAAACTTTGTAGAAGGGGTGTATCAACCGCTCAATGAGGATGTCATGAATGACCTTAGCCAACATGTATCTATTGAAAATGGACAATTCACCTATACAGGAAATAGTAGTTGGGAGCAGGTTACCTTTGGCGAAACAGTGCCTAAAAGCTCTGATTTCTCCTACCAATTTGGCCAACAAAATCTGACCATTCGAAAAGGACAGGATATCCTAACCCAGCTCAGCTACGATGGACTGACAAATGCTGATTTTTCAAGTAGGGAAAGATTGACCACCGCCCTTTCAAAGAATTGGTACCAAGCCAATCGGGCAATGGTTGGTCTGAGCATTACCTTGGTATCGACCATGATTTTGGCCACCAATCTCCTCTTTATTCTGCTGGGTGCAAGTGGCTTTCTCTACCTGACTAAAAAATCCCGTTTCTTCCATTTTCATACCTTTAAAGAATGTTTCAATTTCTCCCTGCATTGCTTGGGACTACCAACCATTTTAGCCTGCCTGATTGGGATTTTTGGGCAGCCTGTTACAACTGTTTTGACTGTTCAAAATATCCTCTTTGTGATAGTATTGATTTGGGTATTTTTCAAAACCAAATTCAGAGATGAGATTTAGGAGGCTCCTATGCGTGCTACCATTAAAGACGTCGCTAAGTTAGCAGGGGTTTCACCTTCTACCGTTACCCGCGTCATTCAGAACAACTCTGCTATTAGTCAAAAAACCAAAGAACTAGTTAGAAAGGCTATGGCGGACCTCAACTACCACCCCAATCTCAATGCTCGTAGTCTAGTTTCTAGCTACACACAGGTGATTGGCTTGGTACTACCAGAAGATTCTGATGTCTTCTACCAAAACCCTTTCTTCCCGACAGCCCTGCGTGGTATTTCACAGGTGGCTGCTGATCACAATTATGCGATCCAAATTTCTACGGGAAAAAATGAAGAGCAGCGATTGGAAGCTATTTCTCAGATGGTCTACGGAAAACGAGTTGATGGTCTAATTTTCCTTTATTCCAAGCCAGATGACCCACTTGTCCAGCTAGCCATTCAGCATAAGTTTCCCTTCCTCATTCTCGGTAAGGCAGATTCTCCATTTATCTCCCTAGTCGATAATGACAATATCCAGGCTGGATTTGAAGCGACCAATTACTTTATCAATAAGGGCTACAAGAATATTGCCTTTGTCGCTGGGAACAGGGAATTAGTCGTTTCCCAAGACCGCTATACTGGCTATAAAAACGCCCTCAAATCTCATAATATCCCTCTTGATGAAAACAAGGTCAAGTTTGTGTCTGGTTTCCTATTGGAAGACAGTTCCTACAAGATTTCAAAAAAATTACTCAAACAAGATATTGATGCTATCGTCACAACCGATACCATGGTGGCAGAAGGGATTGTCAAATACCTCAACGAAGTCGGTACAAAACTCCCTATCATCTCCTTTGACTCTGTCAAACCAAAACTGGATATTGAAGCCTATGTCGATGTCCACGCCATCAAGCTGGGACGCGTGGCCTTCAACACCCTTCACCAAATCATCAGCGATAATAAGGAAGACAAGCAGGTTTGCTACCGCCGTGTCATTCCGCATACGATTACTGAACTTTAACTTAGAAAGGAGCCGTTCGGCTCATGGCATTACGACAATTTCAAGCATTTCTAGATGATGTAGCTACTATTCGCTTGGTTATGGAAAAACGATTTGATACCGAACACATGAGTTTTTCCCTCGAGTCCGACGATGCCACATCTCAACTATTTATTCATTCCTGTCTAGAGGTAGAAAACCTGGTTCTCTACTATCTGACCAGCCTACACGCCTTAAATTTGGACAAGGACTATACCATTTACGATCAAGACCGCAATAAAACAGAGCTAGGCTATGGTCATATTGTCCGCTCTGCTATTTTCGAACAAAACTATACCTATGATGGCAGTGATTTGGGGGCAAGTTATAGCCCTCAGTCCACAATCTTCAAACTCTGGGCACCTATCTCCAAGCAGGTATTTTTAGTCCTTGAGGGAACACCGTATGCCATGACAAGAGGTTCAAAAGGTGTCTGGCAGGTCACAGTAGAGGGTGATTTGGACAGTCAAAGCTACCACTATCTCCACAAAGTCAATGGCGAGTGGATTTCTGTTCATGACCCCTACGCCCTTTCTTCCAAAGCAAACTCTGGCGATAGCTATGTCATCAATCCAAATAAACTCCACAAGGTTCGTCGCGCCAAGACCCAACGACCAATTTCTCAAGCTATTGTCTATGAAATGAGTGTCCGCGACTTCTCTTGGCAGACAGAAGCTGGCTTCAAACACCGTAGTCAATTCCTCGGTCTGACTGAATCACCTGTCTTGGATGGTATGAAACTGGGAATGGACTATATCAAAAATCTGGGCGTTACCCATATTCAACTTCTTCCTGTTTATGATTTTGGAAGTGTAGATGAAAACAAACCCCAAGCTGTTTATAACTGGGGCTACGACCCTATGCAGTACAACCTGCCAGAAGGCTCCTTCTCCAGCCTACCAAATGACCCCTATGCTCGCATTCTAGAACTCCAAGAGGCCATCCAAGCCTATCACGATGCCGATATTTCCGTCAATATGGACGTTGTTTACAACCATGTTTATCACGCTGAGAAATACGCATTCGAGCTAATTGTTCCTGGTTATTTCTACCGTTACAACGAGCATGGTATGCGGACGGATGGAACCTTCTGTGGCAACGATGTCGCTAGCGAACGCAGCATGGTCCGTAACTACATCAAGCAATCCCTCCGTCAATGGACCAGTATCTATGGTTTTGATGGCTTCCGTTTCGACTTGATGGGGATTTTGGACAGCCAAACCATCAACCAAATCCAAGAGGAATTGTCAGCCATTCACCCAAATATCTATCTCTATGGCGAAGGTTGGAAAATGGCAACTGGTCTAGACTATGAAAAACTGGCCCACCAGTACAATGCCGACCAGCTTCCAGAAGTGAGTTTCTTCAACGATGACTATCGGGATACCTTCAAGAAACTCTTGCTCAACCCTACCCGTCTTGTTGACAAACAACTACACGAAAAAGTGCAGCATCTCCTGACTGGAAGCCGTTACAGCCACTTCATCACACCGCAACAGTCACTTAACTATATCGAGTGTCATGACAATGCAACAGCCTTTGACTACTTCCATATTGAACATCCAGACTGGACACCTCAGCAACAAAAACGGGCTGCCAGTTTTGGTCTTCAATTGGTCCTCATTTCTCAAGGAATGGCCTTTATTCATAGCGGACAAGAATTCTTCCGTACCAAAGATGAGATTGATAATACTTACAATATTCCGGATAGAATCAATCGCCTGGACTGGACACGGGCTGTTCACTATAAGGAACATATCGAATTTATCCAAGAATTGATTGCTTTCCGTAAGAACAATCCAATTCTGAGTCAGGATAGCTATGAAACCATCCAAGAGACCTGTGATTTCTACTGGTTGACTGAATATGTCCTCCGCTATCAAGTCTCAAATGGCGACAAAACTATCCAGTTCATTATCAACTTTGCGGACAGCGATTTTGTTTTTGAAAATGAAGGTCAACAAACCATTCATTTCACTTTCCCACCCGTTGACGATAAAAAAGCCCAGCAAATCACCCTTGCTGGACAAAGTATTTGTATTTTGGAAAATAAATAGGACTTTAGACCGATGAAAGTAACCTAAATCTAGAGTATACTATTATCAATCCTAAATATTTTTCATAAATCTCCTTAGAACTCATCAGTAATGCTGGTGAGTTTTTTGTGTACCAAAAAACAACCCAGCGTTTGACTGGGTTGAAGATTTCACATCAATTCTATGATTTTCCGACCAATGCGTTCAATATCATTCTGCATGCCACGCAATTCAAAGGTATCAATAATAGGGAATCCAAAGCGCTCAGAATACTGCTTGGCAGTCAGGCAATATTGGTTATTAAAATTACGATTTCCTGAGCCAACAACCCCCAGACAGAGCTCTGCATTTCTACCCAAAGCGATGAAATCTCCAAGGGGATTGGTCAAAATCTCCACATCTCCATTGTCCACTCCATTTCCACCTTCTAAGTAGGTTGGTAAAAAGGCGACAAAGGGTGCATCTAGCTGATAGAAAGGAATATCCTGCTTGACCAAATCTTTGACATGAACCAATTCGAGTTCCCAATCTGTTTGAAATTGGAAAAAGCCTTTCAGGCGTTTGACAAAACTTTCTGTATTGCCACTCAAACTGATATATACCAGGTACATTTTTTTCTTCATACATTTCCTCTTAATAAAAAAACACTATATGTAGACTGTAAAAACTATTTTACTCCCACATGTAGTGTTTGTCAATCAGTCGCTTTCCACAAACCGACCAATAATATTGACGTTGTCAGCTACCGATACAAAGGCTTTGGGGTCTGCCTTTTTCATAATTTGCTTAAATTCACTAAACTCCGCACGTGTGATAATGGTAATCAGAACCGTTTTTTGCTCATGATTGTAGGCACCCTCCGCACCATTGATGATCGTCACACCGCGATTTAGTTTCTTGTGAATTTGTTTAATAACTCGGTCTGGCTGATTGGTAATAATCATAGCCTGCATCCGCTTCTGCTTGACAAAAATAGCATCTGTCATCCGACTGGAAATGAAAAGAGCCACCATCGAATAAAGGGCGTATCGCCAACCAAAGGTCATCCCTGCTATCAACATAATCATAATATTGACAATCAAGGAAATAGAGCCGACTTGTCGTCCCGTCTTCTTGCGAATAATAATTGAAACAATATCTGTACCACCACTGGAAACATTATTCCTAAGGGCAAAACCAATTCCCGTTCCGAGCATGAGGCCTCCGAAAATCGCGTTGACTAAGGGGTCTGTCGTTAGGGTAACTGGAGGCATAAACTGAATAAATAAAGAGCTAAGTGATACGGTGATAAAGGTAAAAATGGTAAATTTGTAGCCAATTTTATACCAGGCTATAACGAGCAAGGGAATATTGAGGGCATAATATACCGCAGCGATTGGTATATCCCAACCCGCATAAGAAGCAGCTAAGGCAGAAACTATCTGAGCTATACCAGTCACTCCCGATGAATAGACATTCCCTGGTCGAAAGAAAAAATTCACCGCAATACTAGATAGGAGTCCATAAATAATGGACCCCGATATCCGTTCTGCATATTTTTCTCGAGAAATTCCTGAGATAACTGACCAAAACTTATTCTTTCTGGCCTTTCTTAAAAAAAGTACACGCTGTTTTCTGAAAAATTTATTCATTTTCAAGGGTGATATCTAAAGCTAATTCCTCTAATTGAGCTGATGCTACTGTGCTTGGAGCTTGTGTCATTGGATCAGATGCCTTGTTGTTCTTCGGAAAGGCAATGACTTCACGGATGTTGTCCTCACCAGCCAAGAGCATGACAAAACGATCCAAACCGATAGCCAATCCACCATGTGGTGGGAAACCATAGTCCATAGCTTCTAACAAGAAACCAAACTGCTCATGGGCATCCTCTGCAGAGAAGCCAAGTGCCTTGAACATCTGTTCTTGCATCTCTTTTTGGTTGATACGAAGGCTACCGCCACCAAGCTCATAACCGTTTAGAACAATGTCATAGGCAACTGCACGTACCTGTGCCAAATCACCATCTAAATGATGAGCTGTTTCTTCTGTTGGCAAGGTGAATGGGTGGTGGGCACTCATGTAACGACCTTCTTCCTCAGACCACTCAAACATCGGCCAGTCTACAATCCAGAGGAAGTTGAATTTGCTTTCATCAATCAAGCCCTGTTCTTTAGCCAAGCGATTACGCAAGGCTCCCAAGGTATTGTTGGCTACTTCCAATTCATCTGCCACAAAGAGAACTAAGTCCTTGTCTTCCAGTTGTAAACTTGCTGTCAACTTATCTGTAATACTTGTCAAGAACTTAGCAACTGGACCCGCTAGTTCTCCCTGGTCAACCTTGACCCAAGCTAATCCCTTGGCACCAAATTGTTTGGCGTACTCTGTTAATTTATCAATGTCCTTACGAGAGTAGCTGTCCGCCGCACCTTTGACCACAATAGCCTTTACAACAGGTGCTTCTGAGAAGACATTGAAGTCAACTTCCTTGACAGTAGATGTCAAGTCTTGCAAGAGCATGTCAAAACGAGTATCTGGCTTGTCTGAACCATAGAAGTTCATAGCATGGTCATAGGACATACGTGGGAATGGCAAGGTCACGTCGATCCCTTTGGTATCTTTCAAGACCTTAGCAATCAAGCCTTCTACGATGTCTTGGATTTCAACTTCATTCAAGAATGAAGTTTCCAAGTCAACCTGTGTAAACTCAGGTTGACGGTCCCCACGCAAATCTTCGTCACGGAAACACTTAACGATTTGGTAATAACGGTCAAAACCAGCATTCATCAATAGCTGCTTAGTAATCTGTGGGCTTTGTGGAAGGGCATAGAAGTGACCTTTTGACACACGAGAAGGTACCAAGTAATCACGCGCACCTTCTGGCGTTGACTTGGTCAACATTGGCGTTTCCACATCGATAAATTCAAGCTCGTCTAAGTAGTTACGAATGCTGTGGGTTACAGCTGCACGCAATTTGAAGTTGTTAAGCATTTCTGGACGACGAAGATCCAAATAGCGATAGCGCAAACGTGTATCGTCACTGGCTTCAATACCATCCTTGATTTCGAATGGGGTTGTCTTAGCCGAATTCAACACTGTCAAGCTGGTTACTTGCAGTTCAACCGCTCCTGTTGGAATATTGTCGTTTGCTTGTTCGCGCTCCACAACCGTTCCCGTCACTTCGATAACAAACTCGGAACGAAGACTCTCCGCTTTTGCCATCACTTCAGCTTCAACAGACTCAGGGTTAATCACCAATTGCATAATGCCTTCACGGTCACGCAAGTCGATGAAAATCAGGCCACCCAAGTCACGACGGCGGCCAACCCAACCTTTCAAAGTAATTTCCTGTCCGACATGCTCCTTACGAACACGTCCAGCATACATAGAACGTTTCATATTCTTCCTCTTTTACTGATTTTATACTTATTCATTCTACCATAAAATAGCTGATTTTTGGGGGAAATTGCCGAGAAAAATCGAAAAACCAGCCTTAAACAACTGGTTTACTATATAACATATCTAAATGCGGAATATCGTCCTCTAGATAGACTTCTGAAACTGCCTCAAAACCTAGCGAGCCATAGAACTTTTCTAAATGGGCTTGGGCCCCTATCTTAATCTGACTTTCCTCCCATTCGGTTGTAATGTAAGCGATAGCTTGCTCCATCATTGGCCGACCTAAACCTTTGCCACGATGACTTGGCTTGATGACCACACGTCCGATGGAAACTTCATCATAACTTAGACCAGCCGGCAATATTCTCAAATAAGCCACTAACTCCCCATTGTCTGTTCCTAAAAGATGAAGACAGTTTGGATCCTTTCCGTCAACTTCAGGATAGGGACAGGCTTGTTCTACAACAAACACATCGGTCCGAAGTGTCAAGATAGTGTAAAGTTCCTGTAAACTTAGTTGGTCAAATGCTTTTATTTCCCACTTCATACATTCCTCCTAGGGCAGAATGTTCCCTGCACTTCTGTAAATCTCATACCATTCTGGTCTAGTTAAGGTAATCTGGCTAGCCTGGACAATCTTTGTCAGGCGATCTGGATTCATAGAACCTACAATGGTTTGAATCTTTGCTGGATGACGCAAAATCCAAGCTACGACAATGGTTTCATGTGAAACATGGTATCGCTTTGCTATTTCCCCAATAGTTTGATTTAAAAGAGCATAGTCTGGATGATTGGCAAAAATACCTCGTTGCAAATCAATCAAGAAAGGTGACCAGGCCTGGATAGTGATTTTTTTAAGCTGGCAGTAGTCAATCAGCCCGCCGTCTCGCATAGTCGCAGCATCATCTTTCATATTGACATGGAGCCCTGCATCAATCAAAGGAGTATGAGCTGGCGAAAGTTGGAGCTGATTGACCGCTAGGGGCTGGTCCAGATAGGACTGGAGCAACTCCATTTGGTAAATGTTTTGGTTGCTGACGCCAAAATGATGAACCTTCCCTGTTTTTTTCAAGAGATAAAAGGCTTCCGCTACTTCCTCTGCTTCCATGAGAGCATCTGGACGGTGGAGGGCCAAAACATCAAGATATTCTGTATCCAAGCGCTTGAGAATACCGTCCACAGACTCCAAGATGTAGTCTTTAGAAAAATCAAAATAGCCCTTACGAATGCCACATTTTGATTGAAGTAGAATATCCTCGCGTTTCAATCCCGCCAATTTTGCTCCCTGAGCAAAACGGATTTCTGACTGACCACCGCCATAAATATCCGCATGATCGAAAAAGTTGATTCCTTCCTCAACGACTGTTTTCAAGACATTAGCCGTTTCCTGCTCTGTCAGACTAGCCATTCGCATACAACCTAGACCAATTCGCGAAACTTCTAATCCTGTTTGTCCTAATTTTTGCATTTATCTTCTCCTTTGTAAACGCTTTTCATATTCCTTATTATAACAGAAAAACCCAGCCGAAACTGAGTTTTAGTTAAAACCATAAATTCTTTTCGCGATTTTATAGACGGCATTGGAAATTTTTCGACCTGGATAACCATAAAGGTTGGTTAACTGACCGAGTAGTCCTTTGCGAACTATTTTAAATAGGGCTGGATTGTTATCTCGAATATAGTGCCACAATTCCTGCTTTTTCATCATGTGCTCAGCAGTACCAGCCCGATTGAGAAGGGCACAGGAGATAATGGTTGTGATTTCCACGTGATTGAGTAGATAACTCCGTAAATCAGGATTGTCAATCGCCTCCAAGTCTAAATTATCTACCAAAATTCGATTGACTTTTAACTGCTGGTCAATTCGTTTAATCATGACGGACTCATTAACTGACTGGTCATTTCGCCCAATAAAGTAACGATAAAAATCTACAGGAAGATAGTACATGGTTTTCACTGCCTGTAAGGGTGTAAAGACAAAAACATACTAAGATTAGTAGTGAAGAAATCTCCGACGGGAGAGAGTACTCACTACTTTTTTCATTCTCAAGATGATAAAGTAGAG
>NZ_JAVIHI010000050.1:0-13012 GCF_036680365.1 Streptococcus sp. SS-4456
GATTTCGATTTTGTCTTCATAGCTCAATTTCATAAAAATAGCACCCCAAATGTTAGATTTTTTCTGTCTAACTTTTGGGGTGCAGTTCAATAGTTACAGTATCTTTATATTTGGACTTTTTGAAAAGATTGATTAGACTAGGTGAGAACTTTTGTATTGATAAGTAGAGCAATCGTTAACATATGGAGAGTAGGTTTGTTAGTATGGAAAAACAATATCAGGTATGGCGTATAACTGAGGAGACCATCTATTTATTAGAAAATGAAAAAAATATCATAGAGATACCAATTTCTCTTTGTGAAACTATTCCAAAAGAAGATGAAGTTGTTCAAATTTATTACGATGAAAGTAAGTATGTCATTCTACCTGTAGTAAGTTCAGTGAACCCAATCTTGTCTTTGTTAAGCCGGCAGAAGTGGCTAGTAATATTTTTGGTTTTCTTTATGGGAATAATAGTTCCATTCTTTGTTTTAGAGGTTGGGACTAATGAAGACACTTCGCAAACAAATATAAATCAGTCAGAATCAAGTTCTGTTGAAAAAAACACTAACAGTAGAACGAATAGCAGTAGTACTGACATTGAACAATCAAGTAGTACGGCAATATCGGCTAGTAGTTCAACAACTGTAACACCGACAACTAGTTCTGTAACACAAGGCTATCAAGATACGGATGATACAGAGACGATACCAAGTTCAGATAACTCTATTAATATTCAGGAGCTAGCCCAGTATAATTTTGCAAGTCTTAGAGGTCTTTGGAGAAATGGATATGGACATGAGTTGGAATTCAATGAGAATGGACTTGTTTCTGATGATTCTACTTTAGATAAGCTGGTAGTGTATGGTAATCGAGTTTCAATGTTGCTTAGTTCGGTTAATGGACCATCAGCTGTGTTGCAAATATACCCTAAAGGAACAGTAATGGAAATCAATTCACCATCTTTTCCTAATTTTGTAGACCCGTCTGATTCAACACGAGATAGGATTGTTGGCGGTCAAGTTCCACCAACGTCTGATGATGATTTTTATTACAGAGTTCAAACAACAAGCGGTATTAAAGTCTCAAAAGAGCCTGTAGATATAACGGTCGAGGAACTATCAAGGAGAGAAAATGATGGAGAATTGATTGATGGACAGCTATTTAGACTTCAAGTAGAGGCCTTTCATCGGGATTTATGGATGTCAACACCGGACTATGTACCTTCAGATATAAATTTCAGCATTATATTAAAATCTGATACTAGCCGAATTGCGGGCTATAGTGTGTATGCTAGAGAGAATGATGTAGAAAATTGGCGAGATGGTACCATAGCAGAAATAGTGGTAGAAATTTTGAAGGATGAAGAAGGGTATGACTATCCAGTAGTTATTTCATCCAGAGTGATTCGATACTAGGAGACAATTATGTGTTTATTAATTTTTATTGAGCTTATTTTGTTCTTGTTACTTTTGAAAAATCCATCATCTCCACTATTGCTTTTGAATTTTACCTTCATTGGCATTATTATCACATCTTTCAAGGATAATGAGGAGAAGAAACGTCAGTCAGCAGAAAAATCTCAAAATCACGTAGAGCACCATAGTGCTTTGTTGAATTCAAATAACAATGAGGAGTAAGAATGAAAAAACTATTTGTATTTACCTCTAAGGATAGTATTGAATTTTCAAAACAATTAGAGTTGTATTTAAATAATCCGAAAGTTGAAATTTTGGGAATTCAATATCAAGCAAACAATGAAGTTTATTCGACCTATGTTGGTCCTAAGTTTGGTTCAGTAAGAAATGCAACGGAAACATTCTATACTGCATTTATTACGTATATAGAGAGATAAATTGAAAAGAAAAATTTCGAGTTTTCAATGAGTTCATTAGCTATAGAAACTAAGCTGTTTGCTACTGTGTATTGGAATTTGTCGTTCCTTAAGCTGATTCTAAGAGATTTAAATTTACTGCGGAAAATGTTGTTCATTAATTAGATTTAGATTGGAGTTGTAAAATGATTAATCAATATAAAGTGATAAAAAATACAATGGATGTTGTTTACCTAGGTAAGGAAGACGGCAGTCTTTTGACTATAGAAAGAAAGTATTTTCAATTTTTACCGATAGAAGGTGAATTTGTTGAAGTATATGGCACAGAAGGGAATTATGTTGTAAAACAAGTACAGTCTAGAGTATCTAACGCGACTGATGTTAATGATAAAACAAAACGTTATAAAATAGTAGGCTGGATTACCATAGTACTAGCTCTGTTGTTTATTCCGATTGTTACTGGTACAATAGGGGTCATTATGGGCTATCTTGTTCGGAGTAGAGGGGATAAAGAACATGGGACTATTATGATAATTGTGGCTATTGGAATGACGATATTAGGAATGCTCCTCGGAACTATTTTTGGCTCATTTGCATATGCATAATGGATATAAATAAAAGCTGAAGAAATGAATCTTCAGCTTTTATTTATTCATCAGAGACTTATTATGGTACACTTATTATAACACAAAATCGAAAGAGGACTGATATGGCAAAACATGGCTTTTTAGATGTGCTGGAAGCAGCACTGGATAAACATTTTACCTACGATTATGAACTCAACTGGGACAAGAAAAACCATGCTGTTGAGTTGGCTTTTATCTTGGAAGCGCAAAATGCGGCTGGAATTGAAACGGTGGACGACGAAGGCAATGCGTCTTCTGAGGATATTTTCTTGGAGGAGTATGTCCTTTTCTACAATCAGGACAAGTCTCGCTTTGATGAGGAAGACTACCTGGTCGCTCTGCCATTTGACGCCAAGAAGGGCTTTTCAGCAGAGTTTCTGACCTATTTCGCAGGCTTTCTCAAGGACACCGCCGACCAAGGTTTAGATGATCTCATGGACTTTTTGGCGGACCCAGAAGCCCAAGAATTTGCGATTGCTTGGGACGGAGAGGCTTTTGAAAAAGGCAGAGCAGACTTGGTGGAAGGGGAATTTTACCCATATCCGAGGTATTGAGATGGTTCATGAAATGTTACTGGCTCCAAAACCTTTTGAAATGATGAAGTCTGGTCAGAAGACCATTGAGCTACGACTTTATGATGAGAAGCGCAAGCATATACAAATTGGAGATCACATCCGTTTTTATTGTACAGAAAATCAGACGCAAACGATCGAGGTGCAAGTATTAGATCTTCACATATTTGATAATTTTGCTCAGTTATACAAAGAACTAGATTTATTGTCTTGTGGGTATACGCAAAGCAGTATCAGAGAGGCGAAACCAGAAGATATGGAAGTTTACTATTCACGAGAACAATTAGAACAGTACGGTGCAGTTGGTATAGAATTGAGGGTAATAGATTCTATTTGACGTTCCGTTTTCCTTCTTGCTTGACTGCAGGCGAAATTTTTGCTATTATAAAAATAGAAAAGGCGTTGAGTTCCAGCTCAACGCCCAGTAGGACCGCTAAACGGTGGTTCAGTTCGTTAGATTAAATAACCGTCAGAACTGTGTCAAAGTTTGCTGACGGTTATTTTTTATCTCGAATAGCTAAAATGATGACGATTATCAAGCTCAGCATTTCAACAAGTAGACTTGCGAATGTGAACATGACAATCAGTCCATCAGCTACGGACAAAAGCATTCCTCCTTTCTAGCAGATTTGCTGTCCACTTTCATGGGCATCACCTCCGTTCAGAAACTTGGAACCACCGTTTCAAACTTTCCTACACATGTTTATTCGCAGTGCGATTAGAAAATTTTCGAAAAAGTATTATTAGGGTTCCATTGCGTAACATTAACTTGTAAAATGGGCTAGAAATCGGTACAATAATACAGTGATTGACGCATAGAAAAGAAAAGGAAAACAAACATGAACTCATGGCAAGAATTAACGATTCACGTGCATCGTGATGCAGAAGAGGCAGTTTCAAATCTGATGATTGAAACGGGCAGTCAGGGAGTGGCTATTAGCGACTCGGCTGACTATGTGGGACAGGAGGACCGTTTTGGTGAACTCTATCCCGAGGTGGAGCAGTCAGATATGATTGCGATTACGGCCTATTATCCTGATACTGTAGATATTGAGGAAGTTAAGGCAGATTTGGCGACTCGCTTGGCGGAGTTGACAGGCTTTGGCTTGGAAACGGGTCAGGTCAGCCTAGAAAGTCAGGAACTGGCAGAGGAAGACTGGGCGGACAACTGGAAGAAATACTATGAACCAGCCCGCATTACCCACGATTTGACTATTGTGCCGTCTTGGACGGACTATGAGGCGACTGCAGGTGAGAAAATTATCCGCCTGGATCCAGGTATGGCTTTCGGTACGGGAACCCACCCGACCACTAAGATGAGCCTTTTTGCTCTTTCTCAGGTCCTGCGTGGTGGCGAAACGGTCATCGACGTCGGCACAGGTTCAGGCGTCCTTTCCATTGCTAGCTCCCTCTTGGGTGCCAAGGAGATTTACGCCTATGACTTGGATGAGGTGGCGGTGCGTGTAGCTCAGGAAAATATTGACCTTAACGCCAATACTAGCAATATTCATGTTGCCGCGGGCGATTTGCTTCGTGGCATTGACATGGAGGCGGAAGTCATCGTTGCCAACATCTTGGCGGACATTCTCATCCATCTGACCGAGGATGCCTACCGTCTGGTCAAGGATCAGGGCTACCTGATTATGAGTGGCATCATCGCGGACAAGTGGGACATGGTGCGAGCATCTGCGGAAGCGGCTGGCTTCTTCCTTGAGACCCACATGATTCAGGGCGAGTGGAATTGCTGCGTCTTTAAGAAGACGGCTGACCGCTCAGGTGTGATTGGAGGCTAGGATGCAGCAGTATTTTGTCAATGGCAGAGCACCGCAGGGCGTGTTCCAGATTAGCGATAAGGACACCACCAAGCACATGTTTTCCGTCATGCGCTTGCAGGCAGATGATCAGATTGTCCTGGTCTTTGACGATGGTATCAAACGCTTGGCGCGTGTAGTGGACAGCCAAAGCCAATCTGTTGAAATCATCGAAGAACTGACAGACAATGTCGAATTACCTGTTTCCGTTACTATTGCCATGGGCTTTCCTAAGGGAGATAAGCTCGAGTTTGTCGCTCAAAAGGCAACGGAATTGGGTATGACAGCCCTCTGGTCCTTTCCAGCTGACTGGTCTGTGGTCAAATGGGACGGTAAAAAACTGGCAAAAAAAGCAGAAAAGCTAGAAAAAATCGCCCAAGGAGCAGCCGAGCAAAGCAAACGCAATCGGATTCCAGCTGTTTACTTGTTTGAGAAAAAAGCGGATTTCCTAGCCCAGCTGGCAGGTTTTGACCAGATTATCTTAGCCTACGAAGAAGCTGCCAAAGAAGGCGAACAAGCCAATCTAGTGAAAATCTTGTCTGGCTTAGAAGCTGGCCAATCAGTTCTGGTTATCATCGGTCCAGAAGGCGGGGTGTCGCCTGAGGAAGTTGTAGCTTTTGAAGGAGCAGGAGCTGTCAAGACAGGCCTTGGTCCTCGCATCCTTCGAGCAGAAACAGCTCCCCTCTATGCACTTTCTGCTATTAGCTACGCAACGGAATTATTGAGGTAGTCCATGTTCGCACTAGGAACGATTATCAATACGGTGGCCATTGCCCTAGCAGGTGTGCTAGGGTCTTGGATCGGTCATTTGCTGAAAGCACGGCATCAGTCTGGGCTAACACTAGCTAGCGGTGTTGCCATTCTCTTTTTAGGGATTTCAGGAACGCTGACTGGTCTTTTAAGAGTAGAAAATGGTCAGCTGGTCAGCCAGAACACCATGCTCTTTGTACTCAGTCTAGCTTTCGGTACTTTCTTAGGAGAAGTGCTTCATATAGAAGGTTGGTTTGAGCGCTTGGGTATCTGGCTCCGAGAAAAGTCAGGTAATGGTCAGGACTCTCAGTTTTTAGATGCTTTTCTAACTGCCTCCCTGACGGTCTGTATCGGTGCCATGGCCATTATTGGCTCAATCCAAGACGGCTTGACAGGAGATTATAGCCTTTTGGCCGTTAAGAGTATTTTGGACTTTATTATCATTTTGATTATGACCTCGAGTTTGGGCAAGGGGGCTGGATTTTCAGCAGTGCCAGTCTTTCTCTTTCAAGGGGCAATTACCCTCTTGGCACGTTTGATTGAGCCGTTGATGACAGATCAGGTCCTTGCTAATCTCTCCTTTATCGGCTCCGCCCTCATCTTCTGTGTCGGTGTCAATATCATCTGGGACAAAAAGATTCGCGTGGCCAATATGTTGCCTGCCATTCTTATCGCGGTTGTTTGGAGCTACTTTGCATAAGAAAAACCAGGATTTCCCTGGTTTTTACTATTTTCGTTCAAATTCTAACAGACTGACTTGCCCCAAGCCCTTCCAGACCTCCTCGATTTGCCCACTCTGTTGAAAACCATTTTTCAGTAGCACCTTCTGAGAGGCTCGGTTTTCTGGCAGGACAAAGGCAACGATTGCTTTTATCTGACATTCTTCTATTAGGAAATGGCAGAGCAGGCTGACTGCCTGACTAGCTAGACCCTGATTCCAGAAGGCATGATGAATCCGATAGCCAATGGTTACCGACGCAGACCGTTTCTTGTGGTCGAAAGCTTCCAAAACGCCAATCAATCTCCCTTGATGTTCCAAGCCCAAGAATAAGCATTTCTTCTTATTGAAATCCCTCTGGAAATGCCCAATGCGTTTTCGGAGGGTTTCTTTGTTTTGAGTGGAAGTGTTGGGTGTCATCTGAAAGTGAATGGGATTGGAATAGATTTCCCACAGGTCATCGAGGTCTGTTTCCTCGATTTTCCGAAGTTGGAAGGAGGTAGATTTTAGAGTAGGGAAGGTTTGAAACATGGTTTCCTTTTTAAAGAAGAGTTTGGACTAGCCAAACTCTTACACATTTTTACTATTTTTTTTCTTGCGGAAAGCACCGACAAGGCCCATCAAACTGAAACCAATCAGGCTAAGCATAGAACTTGCCTCACCAGTTGCAGGGAGTGTTTTCTGCCCTGTTTGAGTTGTTGCGGAGGAAGTGTTTGTCTTAGCTGTAGTAGCAAGTTTGTGTTTTGGTGCTGGTGTCGCTGGCTTGTCTGCGGGAAGGGTAATGACCTGACCAGATGGCAGTGTGATTTGAACACCAGTTTGACCTGTAGCTGAGTTAGTATTGGTATCTGTTTGACCAGTTGGAGGTGTTACCACTTTTGGCTCAGTGTAGACAAATTTGAATTCGCCAAATCCTTCGTTTTCAGTAGAGGCTTGGAGGTAAACCAGACCTTCTTGATCCGCTAGCAAGTCTTTTGCGCGATCGGCTGTCAAGAAACGGAGGTCTAAGCCCTTGATGCTATTTGTAAAGGTCCAGTTATTATCTGCTGTTGGGTTGATAACCTTCTCTGAGATGATATAGTTAATGATAGCTTGGCGGTTTTCTAGGTTGAGCAAGTAGTTGACAGAGGCATCTTTGACACCTGGGAAGGTACCGCTAGCACGGTAGTTGTTGGT
This sequence comes from Streptococcus sp. SS-4456, assembly GCF_036680365.1. NCBI lineage: Bacteria > Bacillati > Bacillota > Bacilli > Lactobacillales > Streptococcaceae > Streptococcus > Streptococcus sp. SS-4456. The sequence continues at coordinate 7,467 of NZ_JAVIHI010000050.1, forward strand.
CACAACGATAAATTCTTGCTCGTCTGTGACAGCCTGACCATTGTATTGAAGGTTGCGGACACGGCTGGCTGTTTCATTGACCACCTTACCACTACGGTCGTACTTGTTTGGCTTGGTGATGTCGTATTGATAGGTTACGCCATCAATGACATCGAAGTTATAAGTCCGGTAATCTGTATTGACCAGGTTTTGTGGCTCTGTTGAGCTTGGATCTACTTGGTTGAACTGACCTGCTGACATTTCCAACCATTCTCTGAGTTGGGCACCGTTGACTTTCAAGATCGCGACAACGTTGTCATAGAGGTAAAGGTCTGCTACGTTCTTGATAGCAATTGGACCGGTAGGAATATCAGTATAAGCACTTGCATCACCACGAGTACCAGCCTTGAAAGGCGCTGCTGCAGAAAGGATTGGCAGATCAGCTTCAGGCGTTCCTGCTAGTTGCTGTTTAGCATACCAGATTTGAGCATTGTTTACAATCTGTACAGAAGGGTCGTCTTGAACAAGGGCAAAGAAGCTGTTGATTGGTGCCGTTGTTTCACCGACTTGCTGGCGAACATAGTTGATGGTTTCAGTGTGAGCTTCTTTAGCGAGGTCAATGATACGACTGTCTGCCACAGATGACTTGGTGTCAATCTTGCGGATAGCAGCCTTGCTAGAAGTTGTGGTCCATTTACCGTCGGTGTAGGTCAGGTTGAGGTCGATAACGCCGAGGTGGTCACCGTATTTACCAGCCATGGTCACAGGAGTACCGTTGATTTTACCATTTGTGTCGTCCACGCCAGCATATTTAGCATAGAAGCTTGGTTTTTCGGCAGTTCCTGGGAATTCTGCGTGGGAGTGGCCTGTGATGACCGCATCAACTCCAGCTAGGCTGGCGATTTGGTAACCGACATTTTCCTCGCCGACTTCATACTGGTCATCACCGATACCTGAGTGAGAAAGGACTAGAACGATGTCAGCTCCATTTTCGCGAATAACAGGAACGATGTCACGAACTGCTTCAACCGCATCGCGCACGATGACCTTGCCTTCCAAATAAGCCTTGTCCCAGTTGAGGATTTGTGGCGGAACAATTCCTGTGATTCCGACTTTCAGGCTGACAGCCTTGCCAGTCGTATCTGTAAAGGTCTTGTCAATGATGGTATAAGGCTGGTAGAGGAAGTCTTTGGTTGTAGGATGTAAAACGTTGGCATTAAGAAGAGGCATACCCGCAGTTGCAATCACCTTACGGAGATAGTCTAGACCATAGTTGAATTCGTGGTTTCCAAGTGTACCAGCATCGAAGCCCAGCGTATCCAAGGCAGCGTACATAGGATGTTGTTCGCCTTCTTCAATTGGATCGATGATGGATTTGTAGTTTCCAAGCGGTGTTCCTTGAATGGTATCACCATTATCTACAAGCACAATGTTTGAATTCTCAGCTTTTGCCTCTTCGATTAGGACAGCAGTTTTGGCCAAACCAAGGGTTTCAACAGGCTTGTCCTGGTAGTAATCGTAGTTGACCAAGTTGGTATGGAGGTCCGTTGTTGCTAGGATACGGACATCGACAGATTGGCCTTCGACAGGAGTTGTTGTTTCCGTTGCGGCTGCGCGTGTTGCTGTAACAGGGCTAGCTGTTGTGTCGTTAACTGGAGTATTGCTGGTTTCTACAACAGGAGCAGCTTCTTCTGTTACTGGTGTAACAGGCTGGTCAGTGGTTTCTGTAGTTGGCGTGGCAGCCTCACCGGCTGTAGTTTCGGTAGTTGTCGGTGTGGCAACCTCACCAGTCGTTGCTTCGGCTTGGCTGGTTGCTACAGAGCTACTGGTTTCTGTTTCAGTCTTTAAAACAGGAGTATCTGTGCTGGCTTCTTGGGCAGAGACAAGGGCGGTGTTGGTGCTAGCCAGTAAAGCTAGGCTGAGGGCTAGGGCACACTTACTAAAACGAAATTTCATGAGAACCTCCATTTGATATAATCTCAAGAATATTATACATATTGAAAACGAAAACATCAACAGTTTCTACGAAAAAACAAAAGAAAAATAAAGAAAAATTTTCAGAAAAACAACAAAAAACGAACGATGACTAAAAAATGTTTGGTTAGTTTTCTTTGTTTATCGTCATTTTGAATGATATAGTATGGATGAATTGCCGCTTTCCTTTTTCTTTTCCAGTGAAAATGGTAAAATAATAGGAAATAGTTAGGGAGAGAAACAAATGAAGGAAATCAATTTTACAGGAGAAGAGGTTGTTGGGCTGACTGCTACCTACCTTCCAGCCGAAGATGTCGCTTTTGTTCAGAAGGCCTTGGATTTTGCGACGGAAGCACACAAGACACAGTTTCGCAAGTCAGGTGAACCCTATATTGTCCACCCTATCCAAGTAGCAGGGATTTTGGCAGGGCTCAAGCTAGATGCGGTAACCGTAGCCTGTGGTTTCTTACATGATGTGGTTGAAGATACGGATGTAACCTTGGATGATATGGAGGCTGAATTTGGTCCAGAGGTTCGCCATATTGTCGGTGGGGTGACCAAGTTAGGTAAGGTCGAGTACAAATCTCATGCGGAGCAGTTGGCTGAAAACCACCGCAACATGCTGATTGCCATGTCCCAAGACATGCGGGTGATTCTGGTTAAACTAGCAGATCGACTTCACAACATGCGGACTCTTAAGCACTTGCGCAAGGACAAGCAGGAACGGATTTCACGTGAAACGATGGAAATCTATGCTCCCCTTGCCCACCGCCTGGGTATTTCTTCTATCAAGTGGGAATTGGAAGATATGTCCTTCCGTTACCTCAATGAAGTTGAGTTCTACAAGATTACCCACATGATGAGGGAAAAACGACGTGAACGGGAAGAGTTGGTCAATGAAGTCGTCGACAAGTTGAGAGAATATACAGAGGAACGTCATCTGACTGGTCAAATCTACGGTCGTCCCAAGCATATCTACTCCATCTATCGAAAGATGCATGACAAGAAAAAGCGTTTTGACGAACTATATGATCTGACAGCAATCCGTTGCTTGATGGATACACCAAGCGATGTCTATGCTATGTTGGGTTACATTCATGAACTCTGGAAGCCTATGCCCGGTCGCTTCAAGGACTACATTGCCAGTCCAAAAGCCAATGGCTACCAGTCTATCCATACGACGGTTTATGGACCAAAGGGACCGATTGAGTTTCAAATTCGGACGGTGGAAATGCATCAGGTAGCAGAGTACGGGGTTGCGGCTCACTGGGCCTACAAGCGTGGTGGCAAGGCAACTGCTTCTGAAAAAGAGCTGCGTTGGATCAACAATCTGATTGAACTTCAAGAAGGGGCAGGAGATGCCCAATCCTTCGTTGATTCGGTCAAAGAGGACATCTTCACCGAGCGGATTTACGTCTTTACGCCAGATGGAGCGGTGCGTGAATTGCCAAAGGACTCCGTACCCATTGACTTCGCCTATGAAATTCATACCAAGGTCGGTGAGCGGGCGACAGGTGCCAAGGTCAACGGTCGCATGGTGCCTCTGACGACCAAGCTCAAGACAGGTGACCAGGTGGAAATTATCACTTCTGCCAACTCTTTCGGTCCAAGTCGTGACTGGGTCAATCTTGTAAAGACCCACAAGGCCCGCAACAAAATCAAGCAGTTTTTCAAGAACCAGGACAAGGAACTTTCCGTCTCCAAGGGGCGTGAAATGCTCCAGAACCTGCTCCAAGAAAACGGCTACGTTCCCAACCAATACCTGGACCGTCGCCACATGGACGAGGTCCTGCAAAAGACCAGCTATAAAACCGATGAGGCTCTCTATGCAGCGGTTGGTTTTGGGGAAATCTCTGCCGTGTCCGTCTTTAATCGCCTGACCGAGAAAGAACGCCGTGAGGCCGAGCGAGCTAAGGCCAAAGCTGTCGCGGATGAATTGGTCAACGGTGGCGAAGTCAAACACGACAACAAAGATAGTTTGAAAATCCGTCACGAAGGTGGCGTGGTCATTGAAGGGGCATCAGGCTTGCTGATTCGGATTGCCAAATGTTGTAATCCAGTACCTGGCGATGAGATTGTCGGCTACATCACCAAGGGACGTGGAGTTGCGGTTCACCGTGTGGACTGTATGAACCTCAAGAGTCAGGAAAACTATGATGTTCGTCTGATTGATGTCGGTTGGGAGGATGAAAACTCTACCAAGGAATACATGGCAAACATTGATATCTACGGCCTTAACCGCTCAGGGTTGCTCAACGATGTCCTCAAGGTCTTGACCAATGCTAGCAAGAACATTTCTTCGGTCAATGCCCAGCCAACCAAGGATATGAAGTTTGCGACTATCCATGTTTCCTTTGGTATTTCTAACCTGGCAACCTTGACCAGTCTGGTGGACAAGATCAAGTCGGTGCCAGAAGTTTACTCAGTGAAAAGGACCAACGGATAAGATGAAAATTATACTACAACGTGTGTCGCAGGCCAGTGTGACCATCGAAGGAAGTATCCATGGGCAAATTGAACAAGGACTTTTGCTCCTAGTCGGTGTGGGGCCAGATGACACACAGGAAGACCTGGACTATGCTGTTCGGAAAATTGTCAATATGCGGATATTTGCAGATGAGGCAGGTAAGATGAACAAGTCTGTTCAAGATGTGGCGGGCAAGATTTTATCCATTTCCCAATTTACTCTTTTTGCGGATACAAAAAAAGGCAACCGCCCTGCCTTTACAGGAGCGGCAGCTCCTGCCCTAGCCAGCCAACTCTACGATGCCTTTAACCAAGCCCTGTCAGCCTTTGTGCCCGTTGAAGTGGGCGTTTTTGGGGCGGACATGGCGGTCAGCCTGGTCAATGATGGGCCGGTGACCATTGTATTAGATACCAAAAATCGCTAGCCCTCTATACTTTTTGTGTCTATTTTGATATACTAAAAGTGAATTAGATGTGGAGGTGTGCCATGAAAAACTTACTGACCAATCATTTTTTCTACCTAACGGTGGCTTTCACCTTGATTTTGGTGATTTACTTTAGTGGAATTGACAAGCGCTGGATTATTCTGGCAAGTTTTCTCTATTTCATTCCTTCGCAGATTTTATACCGTCGTCGCCTTAAAGAGCGACTACAAGAAGACCAGCCCAAGTAGGCTGGTTTTTTGATGTATAAATTGGACTACAATTCTTTATTAAATATGCTATAATAGTTTTTGCAGAAAAGTAAAGACGGTGGCTCTAATTTCTGAAAGGTAGGTGGTGCCTATGGGCAAATCATCAAAATCTAACAGAAGGGCTAGCCCAAGCCAGCTGGTAAGTGAACTTACTCATCTGGCAACGACAAATCCTATAAGATTTGTCTAGGGCTCGCACTAGCTCGAGTTTTGAAAAATATCGTTTCAAAACTCTCACGTCGAAAGTCTTAGCTTGTCAACCTTTGAGGTATTAACACTCATGTTTGTAGCTGGTAACTTTGTTATCGCTCTCGTGATGTTAGTGCTTGAATTGGTAAAAACGACAAAAACATACTAAGATTAGTAGTGAAGAAATCTCCGACGGGAGAGAGTACTCACTACTTTTTTCATTCTCAAGATGATAAAGTAGAGG
>NZ_JAVIHI010000051.1:0-12659 GCF_036680365.1 Streptococcus sp. SS-4456
CATGTTCATCTGCTTTCTATACTGAGTTGGGGAATTCTAGTATATCAGACGAACATGTCTTTTTTGTTGCACTTCATTTTACAACACGGGGTTGAAGAAAAAATAAAAAAAGTAAAGTAAAATAACTTGACGAGTACCAGTAGTTTTGATAGAATGGTAGACGGTATTGTTTACCCCATTTGAAAGGCCCCGGAACCTTCCAAATACCCGCGGACCGGAACATCCGCCCAGTAAACAAAAACGATTCGTATAGGAGAAATCATGAACAAAACAACATTTATGGCTAAACCAGGCCAAGTTGAACGTAAATGGTATGTAGTAGACGCTACTGATGTACCTCTTGGACGCCTTTCAGCAGTAGTTGCTAGCGTTCTTCGCGGTAAAAACAAACCAACTTTCACACCTCACACTGATACTGGTGACTTCGTTATCGTTATCAACGCTGAGAAAGTGAAATTGACTGGTAAAAAAGCAACTGATAAGATTTACTACACTCACTCAAACCACCCAGGCGGATTGAAATCAATCTCAGCTGGTGAATTGCGTTCTAAAAACGCTGTTCGTTTGATTGAAAAATCAGTTAAAGGTATGCTTCCACACAACACACTTGGTCGTGCACAAGGCATGAAATTGAAAGTGTTTGTAGGTGCTGAGCACACTCACGCTGCACAACAACCAGAAGTACTTGATATTTCAGGTCTTATCTAAGGGAAAGGACGTAATCTAAATGGCACAAGCACAATACACAGGTACTGGTCGTCGTAAAAACGCGGTTGCACGCGTACGTTTGGTCCCAGGTACTGGTAAAATCACAGTAAACAAAAAAGATGTAGAAGAGTACATCCCACACGCTGACCTTCGTTTGGTTATCAACCAACCATTCGCAGTAACCTCAACTCAAGGTTCATACGATGTTTTCGTTAACGTGAACGGTGGTGGTTACGGTGGTCAATCAGGTGCGATCCGTCACGGTATCGCGCGTGCATTGCTTCAAGTAGACCCAGACTTCCGCGATTCATTGAAACGCGCAGGCCTTCTTACACGTGACGCTCGTATGGTTGAACGTAAGAAACCAGGTCTTAAGAAAGCACGTAAAGCTTCACAATTCAGTAAACGTTAATTATCAGCGATATATCAACGTTTCAAGGCACTTTGCAAGTTACTTGCAAGGTGTCTTTTTTTGTGGAAAAGTGGGCTTGGTAATCTTTTTGGTAATCTCTTAAGACCTGGTTAAATTTTAGTGGAAAAAGAAAGCTAAGGTTATTTAGCTTTGTCGAGGTATTCTGCGAATTTTGTAATGGATTGTTTTTCACCAGCTTTTGTGGCATGGCTATAAGTGTCTAAAGTCATCTGGCTGCTTGCATGGCCTAAGCGTTTAGCAGTATTGACTGGGTCAATTCCCATTTCAATCATCAAGGTTGCGTGAGTGTGCCTAAACCCATGTGGGCTAATCTTTTTAAGATTATGCTTACGTATAATACGTTTTAGAATATTGTTGATATAGTCAGCGTGTAAGGGTTCTATCTCACCATCTCGGTTGCAGTATGTAAACATAAATTCTTTGTCGAGAGAAAGAGGCTGTACTGATAATTGCCACTTTTCTCTGCTAGTTTCCTGTTTCCATTTGTTGAGGATAGAACAGGTTTCATCATCAAGATATATAGAGCGTACAGAGAATGTATTTTTAGTTCCTTTTTCAATGGCATGACCATCTATTCTTCCTAAACTTTTGCTAACTGTTAATAGTTGATTTTCAGAATCAAAATCTTCCCATTTAAGGGCGTAGAGCTCTCCTTTTCGTAACCCGCTGTATGCTAGTAATCGAAATAGTGCATAATGTTTATAAGGTTCATTTTCTAAAATGATTGTCAAAAAATGATGCAACTCGTTAACTGTCCAATAGTTCTCACTGACAGTTTTTTTGAGTTTAGGCATAATAACCTTGCTCATGGGATTTCGTTCAATATAATTCATATTAATGGCAAATTCAAATATTTTAGAAGTATAAGATTTGATTTGCTTCATGTTTTTGAATGTCTTGGCTTTGTCAGTGATGAAGGTTTGACAGTCTAAAGGACTGATTATTGAAATTTTCTTTTCTCCAAAAACAGGAAGAATATGTAGGCGATAGAGGTCGGCAGTTTTGACTGCAGTAGTTGCTTCAACAGTATCTTTATAAGCTTCATACCACCTTTGATAAAGCTCTTGGTAAGTGTAGGTTGTTTGAGCAGTAATATGGACAAAAGTTCCACTATTCAACTGATGATTAACAGCAGTTTCATGAGCTTTGGCAGCTTTACGCGTCTTGAACCCTCGTTTAGTATAATATTTTTTCTTACCGTAGTCGTTTAGACCAAGGTAAACTTTAACAAAATAGGTGATTCCTTTTGTAGATTGGTACTTGTGTACAGACATAACAGTTCTCCGTTTCTAAGTTTTCGGAGCTTATGTAATTGAGAAACTGTTCGTTTATTTTTTATGTCGATCTTCTTGTCTAATTCGGTATTCTTCGGTCTGAATCCAGGTTTGCCAAATTTCTGATTCTCGTTTTAAACTATTCATGTGTTTAGTGAAGGTTTTCATGAATTCTTCTTCATTATTAACCAAATAGCGAGCTAAAATGCGCCTAAAATCGTCTGAAAAGCCGTCATTTAAGGGCATAGACAGATGGATTTCTCCTAGTTCAATTCCTTTCTTCAGCTTTTCCATATCGCTTTTAAAAGGTGTTACAGAAGTAATTTCAGATGTCTTGAAACTATCAGTGACGATTTTTAAATTTGACGGAGCGTACTTTTCTTCGTCAATTCCAAGGATGTATGCCACTGAAACACCAAAATAATCCGCTAACTTTTGAGCATTCTCTTTTTTAGGTTTTCGTATTCCTTGGTTATAGCTAGATAGTGTTGGGTAGGATATATCTAGCGCTTCACTGATACTTTTTATTTTTTTGCCACTTTCTTCTATAAGTTTAGCTATATTATTAGTCATAGATTCCTCCTAATTGATATTCTACCACATTTAATACAAAAAGTATAATACCACTTGACAAGAATACAAAAAGTATTTATAATTTAAAATGTATAATAAAATATACAAATTTCGGAGTTTATTTAATTGAGAAATGGAAACGAGGTAATAATATGTCTGAAGAAGCGACTTTAGTTGTTCAACTTCCCAAAGTTTTGGAAAAACAGTTAAGGGCACATTATGATGAAATGGTCTCTACAGCTATTGAAAGAGCGCTAGAAGATAAAGAACTATACAAACCTATGGTTCGGATGGCCGCTCTTTCTAGGTGGCTTGATGTATCAACGACAACCCTTCAAAAATGGACACGAGAAGGAATGCCTACAATGGTCATTGATGGGGTGACTCTGTACGATAAACGAGCTGTCACTAGATGGCTAAAGCAATATGAAAGATAGGAGGTACACGTATGAGTGAAGTACAATGGATTAAGATTACTACAGATATCTTTGATGATGAAAAAATACAGTTGATTGAGTCAATGCCCGAAGGAGATACTTTAATTGTCATCTGGTTTAAACTACTCGTTTTAGCAGGTAAACAGAATTACAGTGGAGTCTTAGCTCTAGGAGATAAGGTCTTTTATACAGAAGAGATGTTAACTACAGTCTTTAGGAGAAAGTCAACGACTGTGAAGCTGGCTCTGAAAACATTTGAACAATTTGGAATGATTGCTTTTGTGGATGGAGCAGTCACAATTCCTAAATGGGAGAAACATCAGAATATTGATGGTCTAGAAAAAATTCGTAAACAAACAAGAGAAAGAGTGGCTCGTCATCGTCAAAAGCAAAAAGCTCTAGTAAGTGGGCAAGATAGTTTATCAATAGAATGTAACGTTACAGAAACGTTACCTGTAACGGAAAGTAACAGTCAAGTAACGCAACAGATTAAGAACAAGAATCAGAAAGAGAATAAGAATATACTAGATAATAGTTCTAGAGAGACAGAAGATCAGTCAACAACTTATCTCAAACCAGAGTATTATTCCCTTTTGCAAGTGATTGCGGATAGATATAACGATCGTTTTATTTACCCCTATAATTACACCCTAACGCATAAGCAAAAAATGGCGATTGGACAGTTTTTAAGCGAAGGCTATATGACTTCTGATGAAGTCTTGGGAATGATAGGTCGTATTCCTAATGATGTAGAGTCACCATTAGCCTATTTAATGAGCTCTATGGAGCGCCTAAAAGATGAGCGATTATTGGAAGCTAAGGTAATTGCTCATGAAAATGCTAGAAAGTTTTACCAAAAGGGAGGAGAGTAGAATGACAATTTATTATCAATTGGAGAATATGCTAGTCGCTGGTTTTAAATCAGAAGAAGAGTTACAACGGTATCAAGGGTTAAAAGCAGAGTATGAGGAAGAAACCCTGGATTATAGTTTCTCAATTAGAGAAATTGTCAATCAATTAGAAATTATTATCCAGAGTAGAGAAAATGACTTCCCAAATTTAGAAGAAGGGCTGTTGCAAGATTATCAGGAACTTGTAGAATATTTGAGGGAATACGATGTGTCTCAGGCGGAAAAATACACAAGGAGAATTTATTGTGGTTGAGCGTTATCGAACAGTTCTGAAAAAATTCTATATCACAAAATCGCAGAATCAAACGCTAAACTACCTTATCAGTTATACAGGTTTAAGGAATTTTTCTAACTATGCTAGGAAAATGTTATTTAAGAAATTCCCTATTGTTGTGGTATTTGATGAAACTTCATTTGAAGACTTGATATTTTCTTTGAGGCGAATTAAAAATAATATCAATCAGTTAGCAAGGATAGCAGAGCAATCTCAGGATCTTCAAGCATTACGAGCTATGACTTACAGTGTTCAAATGATTGAAAAATATGAAAAATCGTTCCTTAAATACCATAAAACGAAAAAGGCGAGGTTACTATCAAAAGTGGATGAATGAAAAATAGAATTAAAAATATCGTGAAGCAAGTCTTTTTGACTGAGGATGAGAATAAAAGATTGTTAGCATTAATGGCTAATGAAAAAGAGTCAAACTTTTCCGCTTTTGCCAGAAAGAAATTATTTAACCAAGAGATTGAATCATGGACGATTAATTTTCCAGAGTATGAGCAACTGACAGAGCGATTCATTCAGATTGGCAGATCAATTAATAGGATTGCCAAGTTGTCAACTCAGGTTGGAAATATTTCACAACAGAATTTTATAGAACTTGGTCAGTTGATAACTCAATTATTGGATGAATTAGAAAAGGGACTCTCAGTTAACCTGAAAAAGAAGTCTACTAAACATTAAATAAGTAAATGAAACCGCAGGAATTTATCTGCGGTTTTCTTATGTCCTTCTAAAAAATGATTGTCTGACAATGTCAGCCACCGTGTCTGGCACGGGGGATTTAGAATTGATACAAAAACGTAATTTTAGGTCTTTGCGAGCTCAGACAGTGTATACACACTATCGCAAAAACTAAACATCAGGAAAGGTCTAACAGATAATTTTCCTGATGTTTAGTTATATATCTGGGGAGAGTCCCCAGCCCCCTTGAGAAAATTGAATAGGTAAAGATTTAAAATAAAGAACGTGATATAATGGGAATGAAAATTAGAGCTAAGGGTACCCTTAGTGTATTACTATGTAATACACTAAGGGTACCCTTAGTGTATTACTATGTAATACACTAATCCTACTAGTCCCTTACTCTTTAGAGGGGAAAGGGAAACAAGATGACTTTTGATACACTAGTTAGACAGATTAATGAATCAGCAGATACACAGCGAGATAGGGGAACTTATTTTGAATATCTAGTACGTGCGTATTTACAGCATGAGCCAACTTATAAAAATGAATTCAGAAATGTGTGGATGTTATCAGATGTTCCTGCTGAATACGGTATCCCTAAAACTGATCTTGGTGTAGATTTGGTTGCTGAGACTATTACTGGTAGCCTTGTTGCTATTCAAGCAAAATTTTATACTCAAGGAATCCAGAAATCTGATATTGATTCCTTCTTAGGGGAACTTGGAAAAAATTATTATGAATCAGGTATTATTGTTGCCTCAACTGATAAATGGGGGAGAAATGCTGAGCAAGCACTTGCAGATAGACATGATGTTGTGAGAATTGGCCTATCTGACCTTAGAAATTCCCAGATTGATTGGACACAGTTTTCATTTGAACGCCCTGAACAAGTCAGTGTAAAAGCCAAGAAATCCCCTCGCTATTATCAGCGAGAGGTTATTAAGGCTGCACTTGAATATTTTAAAAATCATGACCGTGGTCAACTCATCATGGCACCTGGTACGGGGAAGACATTCACTAGCTTAAAAATCGCAGAAGCTATGGCTAGTGAAGCTAAGAAAGACCAGTATGTTGTCCTTTATCTCGTGCCAAGTATTCAGTTGCTAACCCAGACTCTTCGAGGATGGAATAATGATACGGATATGACAATGTCTTCTATGGCTGTTACTAGTGATCGAAATGCAAGTCGTGGAAGTGTTAAGAATGATGAATCTAATATTCAGATTAAGGCAAGTGATATTGGTTTTCCTGCCACAACTTCTTCCAAAAAAGTCGTGGAGAACTATGAGGAGTTGATGAAACAACCTAAAAAAGAACTTCTTGTTGTTTTTGGAACTTATCAATCCATTGATGTTCTAGGGAAAGCTCAGAAGAATGGTTTCCCAGATTTTGATTTGATTATTGCAGATGAGGCTCATCGAACAACTGGTGCAAAATCTTTTGGTGAAGAGGCATCTGTATTTACCAAAGTTCATAGCGATGTAAATGTTAAAGGCATGAAACGTCTTTATCAAACGGCAACACCGAAACTTTATGGTGCGGATGCTAAGAAAAAAGCAGAGGATAATTCGATTGTCATCTCAAGTATGGACGATGAGAGTCTCTACGGTGAGGTGTTCTATCGCTTGGGCTTTGGTGATGCCATTAGTCATGATATTCTGACTGATTACAAACTCATGGTTTTGGCAGTTGATGAAACTGTTGTTCAAAAAGATATGCAGAAATCTCTGTCAGACCCTGAAAATGGACTGAATATTGATGATGTCGGTCGTATCATCGGTGTTTGGAATGCGATGGTAAAACGTGAGAGTTTTACAGATAAGGTATCTGGTGAGCCGATGAAACGGGCCATTGCATTTTCAAGAACGATTGCAGATAGCAAACGTCTTTCAGCCCAATTTGAAAATGTCGTTAATGATTACCTTAACTCAGAGGATGGCTATTCTGTTAATGTTCGACATGTGGATGGTAACATGAATGCCTTAGAGAAGAATGAGGCATTGGATTGGTTAGCAAGTGATGATATTCCAGAGGATTCTGCTCGAATCCTGTCCAATGTCCGCTTCTTGACCGAAGGGATTGATGTACCGAACTTGGATGCCATCATCTTCCTCTCTCCACGTAAGTCACAAGTTGATATCGTCCAAGCTGTCGGTCGAATTATCCGTAAGTTTGAAGGAAAAGACTATGGTTATATCATCCTTCCTATTGTCATTCCTGCTGGTGAAACTCCTGAAACAATTTTAGATAATAACAAGCCTTATGATGTCGTTTGGCAGGTTTTGAATGCACTGCGTTCAGTTGATGAACGATTTGAAGCGACAATCAATAAACTAGAGTTGAATAAAAAGAAACCAAAGAATATCCAAATTATTGGTGTTGGTGGTGCTCCAGATGATCCTTCCATCAATACTGGAGATGGTACCTATATCAATGAACCGCAGGCACCTTATCAAACCGAGCTTGAACTTGAATGGGAAGCCGTCGAAGGTGCAATTTACGGAAAGATTGTTCAAAAGGTTGGGGACCGCCGTTATCTAGAAGACTGGTCTAAGGATGTCGCTGATATTGCCCGCCGGCATATTCAAGGTATCAACATAGTATTGGAATCAAATCCTGAGAGCAAAAAAGCTTTTGAGAGATTTTTGCATAGTTTGCAACATAATATCAATGAATCGATTGACCAAAAACAAGCTATTGAGATGTTGGCTCAGCACTTGATTACTTTACCAATCTTTGATGCCCTTTTTGGCGAGTACGGTTTTATAAAAAATAATCCTATCAGCTCTGCTATGGAACAAATCGTGGCAGAACTGTCTCAATATGGGTTTGAGAAGGAGCAAAAAGAACTTGAACCCTTCTATAACTCTGTTCGCCTGCGTGCGGAAGGGATTGATAATGCCCAAGCCAAGCAGAAAATCATCATCACACTCTATGATAAATTCTTCACCACTGGTTTCAAGTCTACGACAGAGCGCCTTGGTATCGTCTTTACTCCTGTTGAAGTTGTAGATTTTATCGTTAAGTCAGTGGATGTTGTATTGAGGAAACATTTTGGCAAGACTATTGCCAGTAAAAATGTCCATATTCTTGATCCATTTACTGGAACAGGTACCTTTATCACTCGTACTCTTCACTACCTTAAATCACTTATGGATAAGGGAGAAATGAGTTATGCTGACCTGGTGAGAAAATATACGCAAGAACTCCATGCCAATGAAATCGTCCTGCTCAGTTACTATATCGCTGCTATCAATATCGAAGCGGTCTTTGACGACATAAATGGCGAGGAAGATTACCTTCCATTTGAAGGAATTGTTTTGACGGATACCTTTGAATCAACAGAGTCAGAAGATACGCTGGATGACTCTTTCTTTGGCACCAATGACAAACGTCTCAAACGACAGCAGGAAAAACCAATTACAGCTATTATTGGTAATCCGCCTTATTCTATCGGTCAAGGTAGTCAAAATGATAATAACCAAAATATTTCTTATTCTAAATTAGATAAACGCTTGTCGGATACTTATGTGGCAAAATCTAATGCAGGCTTAACTAAAGGGCTTTACGATTCTTATGTTAAAGCTTTCCGTTGGGCGTCTGACCGTCTCAAGGAGAACGGTGTCATTGGCTTTGTGACTAATGGTGGCTATTTGAATTCAAATTCTACAGATGGACTTCGTGCTGGATTATTTGAAGAGTTCAATCATATTTATATTTTCAATATGAGAGGAAATGCACTTGGGCTGGGAGAAATACGTAAAAAAGAAGGTGGGAATGTCTTTGGTGCAGGAACTAGAACATCTGTTGCTGTTTCCATCCTTGTCAAAGATGGTTCCGATAGTCATGAGATCCATTATCATGATATTGGTGATTACCTATCACAAAAGGACAAGCTCAATATTATTTCTGATTTTGGTGACATTTCGGCAATTGATTGGCAAGAAATCACACCTGATGATAACAATGATTGGCTTAACCAGCGTGACCCTAATTATCAGAAGTATGTTCAGATATCTGGTGAGAGTTTAAGTCCTTTTAAGTTAAATATTTTAGGCATTGGAACTAATAGGGATAGTTGGATTGTTGGCTTTTCTAACTCTCAAACTAAATTAAACACAAAAAAATTAATTAACAATTATAATAAAGAACTTGAACGACTTATTGACGTGCGAGGCTCTGATAAAATTGCAAATCTAAATAGAAATGAAGAGTTTATCAAATGGACATTTAGGCTTGAAGAAGCAATAAAACAAAATAAAGCAATTACCTATAGTGATACAAAAATGGTTCAATATTTGTATCGACCATTTACAAAAAAATGGTTGTATTATAGTGATTCTCTTGTTGAGCGTGTAAGGCTTTATTACAAAAAGTTTGGAGTTCATAATAAATTAATCTCAACCTCTGGAAAAGCATCTTCAAAAGAGTTTTCAGTGTTAGTTACAGATATACTACCAGATGTTCAACTTTTAATGAATTCACAAGGTTTCATGCGTTACGACAATGAAGTAGATGAGACCTCACTCTTCCAATCGCATGACAATATGAACAAAGCTTTTGCTGATAAACTTGGATTAAGTTTAGATGACACCTTTGCTTATGTTTATGGTCTACTTAATTCTCGTGAGTACCAGGAAAAGTATGCCAATGACTTGAAGAAAGACTTGGCACGGATTCCGATTGTGAAGCAAAAAGACAAGTATGTTGAAATTGGAAAAGCCTTGATGGACTTGCACCTCAACTATGAGGAAGTTCCTGTCTATGACGATGTGGATATTCAGTTATCCGCTCAGCCATCTTACAAGGTAACTAAGATGAAATTCAACAAAAAAGGTGACCGCTCTGCTATTGTCTATAATAATGATATTACTATCAAAAATATCCCCGAGAAAGCTTATGAGTATATGGTTAATGGTCGTTCAGCAATAGAATGGATCATGGACCAGTACCAGATCAAAACCGATAAGAAATCAGGTATTACAGATGATCCGAACGACTATAGCACTGATGAAAAGTATATTTTTAATCTCTTACTTAGAATCATCAATGTATCTGTGCAAACTGTCGATTTAGTTAATAGTCTACCTAAGTTTGAAGTGGAGGAGTAGGATTTGGAGATAATACAGGATATATTTGTTAATCTAATTGTTGCTATTATTAGTTTTCTTGCCTCAACAATATTTCATAATAGACGTAGAGTAAAAATATGGTGTCAGTCTCTTTTACGCTGGAATAAAAATATAAGATTGAGTTGTGCTTACCTATTTCAAATTAAGCATAACGATCGATATTTGTTGATAAGAGGAAGACGAATAGACCAATATCAACCTGTAGGAGGCGTCTATAAATATCACGATTCTTTCAAAAGACTAAAAGAAGAATTAGATTTGAAAGATGAATCTGAAACTCGATTCTACGAAGGTGGAGATTTAAGGCTGATAACAAAAGGTAAGCACCTTGTAAAGTTTCTTGATTGGTTTGATTCGAGGAAAAATAGGGAAGTTACTGTAATTAGAGAGCTTATTGAAGAATTAGAACCTGCTGGAATTTCTATAGAGCGCTTAGTGAAAGAGACACAAGTTGAATACCTAAAAACTATTAAGGAACCAATTGTGTTTTCAACTCACTTTCAAATGGATGAATTAAAAATATTTGAAATCTTTGAAGCAGAAATACCTGCAGATATACTGGGTAAGGTGTTGGAAAGTGAAGACTATTGTATTATAGAGGCTGAGGATATAGAAAGAAATTGCTTTACTAAAGACGGGCTCTCTAAAAGGATTTCTGCAACCTCAAAATATATAATTTAGAAAGGAAGAGTATTTGAAAGATATTATTATCAACAACGAGATTCAAGCTCTAATTCAAGAATTAGATGTTCCTGACTCCAAGTATGAGCAAGCAACTAAGAGATATAATTCTATCGCTAACTATATCAAAAATTCGGAACTTAATTCAAATAGACCAGATATATATTTGCAAGGATCGTTTAAGCTAGGAACAGCAGTTAGACCTCTGACAGATGATGGTAGTTATGATATAGATATAGTTTGCAATTTCACAGCATTAAGAAGAGAAAATCAATCACAATTTTCTTTAAAATATGACTTGGGTGAAGTTGTAAAGAGTTATGCTAAAGCTCAGTCCATGTCTAATGATCCGGAGGAAAGCAAACGCTGTTGGACATTAAAATATGTTGATGAAAACAATTTTCATATAGACATATTACCGTCAGTTCCTCTAAACGAAAAGGATGATGGATTTATAGCAATTACGGATAAAACTCATGATGCTTATTTTGAAACAACTTCTAATTGGGAGACAAGCAATCCAAAAGGATATGCCACGTGGTTTCGAGATATTTCAAGGTTCTCTATTTATCAAACAGAAGTTGCTAAAAGATTTTATGCATCTATTGAAAAGGTTCCTGAATATAAAGTAAGAACTCCTTTGCAAAGGATTGTCCAACTCCTGAAAAGGCATGCAGAGGTTTGTTTTGAGGAAGATTTTGAACATAAACCAAGCTCTATTATCATTACAACATTAGCAGCAAAGCAATATCAGTCTGCTAATACATACCATAGTGATTTTATGGATATTATTAACTATATTATAGAACACTTAGAGGATAGTATTGAATTTAGAGACGGAAAACCTTGTGTATATAACCCTGTAAACAAAGCAGAAGTCCTATCTAATAAATGGGATAAAGATAGTAGTTACTTTGAAGCATTTGAAAAGTGGTTGGAACAACTTAAACTAGATTTCAATGTTGGAAATAATAATTTATCTTATTTAGACAAAATTAACTGTATAAGGCAAAGCTTATTTAAGAAAATTGGGGATCAATTCCCAGTTGTTAATGTCAACTCCATCAGTCACCATCAAAATTCAAAATGGAGAGAACTGTTAATAAAAGATGTATCAATAAAGACAAGTTATCTGCATAAAGGATTCAGGTGGAAGGATATTAAAAGCGGAACAATATTGAATAAGCACGGTAGTCTTAAATTTGAAGTACAAGCTAGTGGTTTACAAGATTATGACATTTGGTGGCAGGTAACAAATACTGGTAGAGAAGCTGAATTGGCAAATTCCTTACGAGGTGATTTTTACGGTTCGGAGTTAGTCGAGGGTAGAAGAGTTAGAAAAGAAAGTACACTTTACACTGGAAGACATTATGTTGAAGCATATTTAGTCAAGAATGGAGTCTGTTATGGAAAAAGTAATCCATTTGAGATTATTATAACCGATAAATTTTCAATCCCGTGTTGTAAAATGAAGTGCAACAAAAAAGACATGTTCGTCTGATATACTAGAATTCCCCAACTCAGTATAGAAAGCAGATGAACA
>NZ_JAVIHI010000052.1:0-12188 GCF_036680365.1 Streptococcus sp. SS-4456
TGATGAAACCTGACATAGCTGTGTTCAGACTAGAAACAGACTCACCCCATGAACCAATGGTTGTCTGGGTGCTAATCTGGAGAGAGGTGATATCGTCGAATTTGATTTTATAGCCCATCATCCACTCCTAATTTAATCCTGAAAACAGAGCATGTCCAAGAACATTATCTGTGTGAACCAGTTCCTGACCTGTTTGTGAAATCAAAGCAATATCCGTTTCCAAAAGCGAAGCGTAGGTTATTACAAGAGCTGACAGCTCCTTGAACTGTTCCTGATAAAGCTTCATCACTTTAGAGTCTGATGTCGTTTCTGGCAACGTGCTACTGACACCTGCAAGACTTTCTTTTGCGGAAGTAAGGCTAATCACATGACTTCCAAACGCAACATTTGATAACTGTATCGTTCCGAACATGAATTTCACCCCTCTTTCGTATGGAATAGCTTCTCTAGACCCCTTCTTCGATGATTGCTTTCAACTGAGGCTTCATGTTTTGTAGATCGCTCTGAGCTGTTTTGGTTATCTCCAATGCCGATACCAATTTTTCAGTTAACGGTTTGATTTCTTTGTTTGCCGTCCTAATCGATGACTTTAAATTGGAATCATATAACCTAGAGAGATTTCCCCAGTACTCTCTCTTCATCTTGAACCCTTTGTCTACCTTGGTCTTCCTATCAATATAAATATCTACTTCAAATGAACTTTTTATTGACGAAACCGACTGATTAAAGTTCTCTAACTGATTTGACCATCTTTCAAGCGAGGACTGAACGGATTGAAAGGCTGTTGAAAATCCAGTTGACACATCCTTTGCATATGTAGCACTTTTTCGTTCGACTTGTTCATCAAATGCTTGTAAGACATCCTTGACATCATCAAAAATACCCGTTTCTTCAAGATATGCTTGATAGGACCTTGGAACATTTTGAATGGTTAACCCTTCAAGACTGCCCCCTGATTGTATCTGACTACCTAGCCAGTCATCCATAGTTTGGAAATGGTCAGCAAGACTCAGCGTCATTCGGGAAACGTTCTCTACAGCCAAGCTTAACTGGGCCAGATTGGCTTGTTCGATGTTCAAGACCTCCGTTAAGGAGTCACTAATCCCATCTTTTTTCCCTTCACGAAGACCTGTTCCTTCAAAGATTATTTCACTTTTCTTTTTGAGGTTCTTAGCCGTTTCTTCTAGAATATCTGATGATTTCAAAACACTTGGTGTTGGGTTAATCAAGATAAAACCACTAGACTGTTCCGAAGAGGCTTGTTGGGACAATGTCTGACTATAAGAGCTAAGATGACTCAAGGTGCTATTATAAGGAGATAATTCTAAATAAGCTCCTGAGCTAAAATATGCCGGGTGTGGAATAGTATTGCGCAACATTTTTGGAGAGGCTAGCTGTTCAAAAATCGAGCGTTTTGAAACAAGTTGACCCACCGACTCATGCATCCTATAAAACACCTCTGTTAACCGGGTCTCTTTGAAGCGTTGGACAATGCTTTCCTCCACTTTTTGCTTACGAGTTTCAAAGTCACCTTTTATTTTTTCATTTTTCTCTTGGCAAAGTTGGCAAGCTTTAATCATAGCTGGAATTTCTGTCAGAGCTAACAGATTGAGATTGCTTGATAACATCCTTAGTGTGTCAGGACTAATCTCAATCTTTTGACTACCAACTAAGCCAATACTGCCACTTGATAGAAAGAGATTGCGGGGCTTCGTATTAGTCGCTGACAAAGTAATATCTTCTACCCCATCAGAATTAATATCCACCTCTGCATAATAATTTTTCTTATCCACTACTAGACCGTACTTGTCCACCAAGTTACCATGCTTATCAAACTGCCAAGTGGAGAGCCCATGATGATGCAAAAAATCAAGTCCCTCAATATCATTTTCTTTGTAAGGGGCAATAGCACGTGCAATTCCAAGTGGATCACCACCATAGTTTCCTATCCAATCTTTTTCGTTGCGATAGCTAACCAATATGTCAGTATTTGCTTTAGCCCAGGCTATTTCATCCTTAGTTAGCATATTCGAAGGGTTTGGGGCATTAAAGGTTGTCGCAGCCCATTGATTTTTAATGGCAACCATCTGACCTAGATAACCACCTAGTGAATGCCCTGTGGTGTCTATCGTTGCTTGAGGGTATCTTCGACGAATCTCAGTAGCAAAGGCAAGCGCGCTATCAACCTGACTATCGGAAGGAAGTCGAGGAGCTGTCTCGAAATAGTTCTGACCACCTATGACACTATTAAGATCTGTTTGGCGGTCTTTTGCATCCCCAAAATTTGTCCCCGCGTAAGCAATAGTTACGTTATCATAGTCCACCACCCCATTCACCACTGGCGCGACTGCCATGGCCTGCATACCGTTGGCGGTGTTGTCTTCTACAGCGAGGACTTGGAATTTTTTTCCTAAAATTTTATCTCCTTTTTCAATTGGAAATGCCTCTTTGCCACTATCTACCGCATAAACCTTGTCAGCAATCCTATTATAATCTTTATGTGTTATCATTCTCTATTCCTCAAAATAAACTTTCTGTATTTTTGAAGTATTTATATCTTCCTCCCCATTTTTCAGATGTAACTCTTTTCCTTTACTTCTAGAAATATGTTCAGTTACATCTATTTCTCCCCCGAATCCATTAAGGCTAAAGGTTATATAATAAATGTCATTAACAATCGCATCACTACTCCATGTACCTGTAGTATTATTCTTTTCAAAATTTATAAACTCAATTTTTTCAACACCTTCATAATTCTGAGCTAAATACTCTACCATTCTATCCTGCTCTTCTTTATACTTCACTTCTTTATTGCTCTCAGCCATTCCACATCCTCCTAATATTAAAATTGTCATTGCGACTACTAAATTGATAAAAATTCTTCGTTTTTTCACTTTATATCTCCTAATCACAGTTAACAACTGGCGCGACTGCCATGGCCTGCATACCGTTGGCGGTGTTGTCTTCTACAGCGAGGACTTGGAATTGACCGAGGGATTGGTTCTCAGGATCAAAATGGTATGTCTTACTTTCAACTGGATGATATTTTACATCATCTTTTCCTTCGTCTACCCAATATGACTGTTCTGCTAGCCAATTATATTGTTCTTCTGTAAATGACATATCACTCCTCCAGATAAATTACCTTTATTCTAGAAATATCCACGTTCTCTAATAGCTGACTTTTTTGAATTGACTGAAAATCATCAATAGGATTAAGCCCTATTGCATCCGAATCATTACTTAACCGTTCTACCATTTTTAAGCCATTTTTTCTATTGTCAAATTTCCTATTTTCTCCCACATGCAGCACGGATAAAAAGGAACCTAAATGATATATACAAAATTTCTGTTTTCACTATTTCCGTTCCGCTTTCACTACCTTAAACAATTTATCTTGAAATGTATCTTTGCTCTTTTTGTCAAAATATATCTCTGTTATAAAGGTTTTTCCGTTTATCTTTTTTGTTATAACACCATCAGGCTTTTGATGTTGTTCTTTCTGTAAAATGCCTTAACGCATCCATGATAGCTTCTTCTTTCTCAGGTGTACATTGTGGAATAACTTGTTTTTCTTTTTTTGACTTATTATAATTTTCTCTCAACTCTATTCCACATTTCTTTTTAATCTGGGCAATATAGAGTGCTGAAACTTTCAAACCAAATTTTTCTAATATATATTCCTTAATCTGAGCATAAGTAGCTTTGCTCTCCGCACTTGTCAAATCAAGTTCATCTAGCTCTACTTCAACACTTATATGCTTATCGACATTAAGTTTGGACAATAATGCTACCGTCTCCACGTGTGCTGATAGGGATTACCTATATTATGGAACGAATTGAAATTACAAGTTGTTAAGATGATATTATGGAACAAAATACTTGTATTACGCTCGCCATTTTTCCATAATAACTAAACTGGATGTACACTAGCCATCAGACCATGAGCTATAAAACATCTGTCATTTTGAAAGCCTGAAACCATTCTATAGGCAACTGCCCAAAGTAAATAATCACCTATACCAATTACTTTTATTTTATTGTAAAACTCATACTCGCTAATTTTTCTTCTTGAATCAATCGGATGTGTAAGAAACTCACTTTGCAAAAAACTCCATGATGCGCCACCCAAAACTAAATCAGCATGAGAATCAATATGAACAACGTCAAAAGGATCTGAAAGCATTTTACTATTAATAAGTTCTTTCCAAAATATCAGTGCCTAATTATGACCGGTCACCATTCTTCCTGGAATTTTGTGATTTTTTGATAATCCTAAATTTTGTTCTAAAAATTGTCGAACTTCCTCTTCAGTCCATACTGAATCCCCATAGTACTCTTCATCAAGTCTTACTTCACAAGAAAATGGAGTACTTGCTATTTCAGTCATAAAATAATCCATATCTAAATCCAAGACTCTCATATCAACACCTCCTATAAATTAGACAACTTTCGAAAATTGCTATTGTTTACGCAATAACAATGTATTAGAATGCAAATCAACCGATACCACTTTAAATCCTGCTGCTAGGATGGCATTCGGCATTGTATGGGTTGGTGATGGAGTCCAGTATGCAGAATAGTTGTATGCTGACTTACAAAGGTTGCAACCAATAATGGCTTCAATATCAGTAAAGGTCAATGTCAGTTCGGTTTTCCCACAGTTTTCAAGATACTGATTCAACTTTGAAAACTTATCTTTTTCCTTCGGTTCTTCGTCCATTTCACCGACCTGCACAAGTGCATTACTAAGTTCATCACATTTATCAATCATCCAGGCAAAGTATTCTTCCTGCTTTGATGGATTGAACACATCGGCTTCACGCTTATAGATGATGCGTTTTGCCTCACTACCTTCACGGCTGGAATACCAGTCAAGCTTGTTTCCAAAGATTTCTTCAATCTTGTTCTTCTTACTTTCGAGTCTTTCAAACGCTTCTTTATTATAAACATAAATCAGTAAGGATAAATACTTACTGCGTGTAACGGTATAAGAAAGATGGTAATCAGAACCATTCACAGGAATATCATACCAATTCTGTGCCAATGGTTTACGAAGAGCAATGGCAGTATCTCTGCCTTCTTCCTTACAGTATTCTACAAAGCTTGACCAAAATTTAAGTTGAAGCTCCCCTAAATCGCCTACGGGCTTAGAAGGTTGTTTTCCTTTGCTTGATGAATCAGCAGGTTTTTCCGATTCTTCTGATAGCGGGGCTGGGACAGCCCTGCCATCATTTACCCATGTAACATAGATGAGTTTATTCATCTGTTCTGAAGTAAAACTAAACTTCCATCTGTTTTCCATGAACTCCAGAAGTTTCTTGCTTCTCTGATAAATCCGGTCTGCTGTCCAGTCAGATTCCTTGGCAACCTCAATTTCAGAATGCGATCCATTCTGATAACCTCTTCGGACACCGTTCTTGGATGTTTTCTTATCCTCAAAACTATCATTCTGCAATGCTGAATTGATACTCTGTGAAAGAGGAAGTAGGTTTCCAAGAGTGCAGGACAATAATTCGATTTCCTCGCCGCTAAACTGTCTAAATTGATTACGCCAATAGAACCTTGACGGAGTCTGCGGAAGAATATGCTCAATAGAAACTTTGTCCTTTTCAGTCTTTGTAAACATCTCCCAACTCACCTTATCCAGGTTGTTTTTCTTTGCAAGCTGGTACTCATACTCATATAAGAAGTACTTGATAGAATTCCAGTAATAGAAACCGCCCTTGTTATCGAAGTGCTTTTCTATCTTGGTTATAAAGTTCGGAAGTGCATATTCGATATTGGCATCCGTAGTTTCATTGATATCATTGATTAAATCATCAATGTCCATTTCCTTGAGGTAAATGCTGCGTGATGCACGATAATACTCACTGCTTCTGAATGTGGCATTAAAATATCCAAGACGGAAACAAATAAAGATAAATCTCTCAACGGCTGTATACAGTTCAATCCTCTTTTCCGGCTTCAAGTCTCTTCGGCTGATAACAGCCATAATCAATGGTCTGAAATGTCCAATGCCGATGCGGTTCAAACGATCCACCCATACCTTTTCATCATCGGAAAGGTTCTCACTCTGGAATGGAAAGAAAGTATCATACCAGTACTTTGCCATATTTTTCAGACTGTTTGCATAGTCAAGGATTTCTCCATGTTCAAGTTTGGAAACCTCAACAGTTTCTACTTCACCAGATTCATCTTCAATGTCAGTATCCGAATCATAGTCCGTATCACTAACAACCGTCAAGGAGTCATCGGCAACAGCCACCGTTTTCTTTTCAAAAATATTCTTGGCAGAGAACTTGCTCAAAAGGAAATGAATATAGTCATCACCTTTTCTTCTGGAGTAAGCGAAATACACAATCCAATGTGCCCTCAAAAAATCATCATCCGAGAGCGGAGTCTTCTCATTTCTGCCAAGCTGGAAGTACACTTCCTTCCAGGTATCATTAATCTGTTTACGCAGATTCTCTTTATCCATCTTATCGAACTTACTTTCCGGATAAAGAGTTGTCAGGTAAATTAGTCGGTTCTTCAATAATTCCAGGTTTGTGAGTTTCTTACCACGGTTATTCATGGTTTCAAATGCTACAAACACATCGTAATCATCATCGATTTCATGAATGTTAAACATTAGCCTCTGCGTCAGTTTGAGGTATAATTCATTGATTCCATCCATGCCTTCGCTCTCATAGAGGGCGGTCAGATTCTCTCTAAAGAAGTTCTTGGCAAACTTCAGATTTCTTGTGTAGTACGTTTCATTAACGGTCCCGGAATAAGGCTCATTAAAAATTTTGTACTGTAAATAGTCAGAACTAGGGTTGTCCACCTCATAACCGAACAGGTATGTAGTTATCTGCTTATTCGGCGGTCTATGTTGACAAATATATTTGGCAACTACATCTTCCAACGTTTCATATCCCAGCACAATATCCCGGTCGGATAAACCTCCATTCGCTTTTAATATTCTGGAATACTCCACGATTTCATTTAAAAGAATAACAAAAGTTGTCAGTCTCTGCTGTCCATCAACAATATGACAGGGCTTGAATCCTTTTGATTCCATCCAAAGATCACTACCCCACGATGTTGTTTCAGAAGATTTCAGATTCTTAAGAGACAATAAACCTGTATAGTGATATCTTCCTTCTTGAAGATTTACTAAATCATCCCAAAAATCAGTAAGCTGTGATTGCTGCCAAGCATAGCCTCTCTGATAATCCGGAATTCTGAAAAGTCTGTTTTGAAAAAGTAAAGAAAGCGGCTGTAGTTCATTTGCCATTATTTAGTCCTCCTATCCTTTTATCATTCATTAAATTAGTTTTATTATACCACGAAACAACAAAAAAACTGCAACCTTTCGGCCACAGTCACTTACAAATCTACCTCAGTCCCCTCTAAGAATTTTACACTTATCTGCCCATCTTCTGAAATTGTAATACTGTCCAATACCTGACACATCTCATACGAATCGAATTCCCAGGATGGCTTGTTTATCACTTCAGCCAACTTTGTACTATAATGCTTTTCTAGCGGACGATTTTCTTCTAGAATCTTATTCCACTTCCCATGCAACAGATCCACGTTCTCACTCAATAGTTCTACAGCCATTACTACGGCTTTCTCTAACGTTTCTTCATCAATATGGTTATTCTGACAGCCAATCTGTCCTTTGACCCTATATCGATTGTTACATTGCCAAACCTTGCGTTTACCTCGACTGGTGGTCCAGTTCTTTCGACCAAAGGCTGAACCACATTCTTTACAGAACACCTTAGTTGTAAAAGGGTTATCGTCATTTTGCATGATATAGGACTTGAGCTGATGCTCCTCTCGGTAGGCTTTCCTCCTTGCCAATTCCAACTGTACTAATTCCCAAGTGTCTTTGTCAATAATAGCTTCATGGCTATTTTCTACATAGTATTGGTTAACTTGACCATCATTGGCAATCCGTTTCTTAGTCAAAAAATCAACTGTAAAAGTCTTTTGTAATAAGGCATCACCCTTATACTTTTCATTTTGAAGCATTTTCTGTATTGCGCTTGGATACCAATTTGCCTTTCCTGTCCAACCAGGTATTTCATTGTCATTCAAATACTTAGCAATGGATTCAGGACTATACCCCTCTAAGAATTTCTCGTATATGTATTTTACAGTTTCAGCTTGCTGAGGGTTAATGATAAGCCTACCATTCTCATCCTTGTCATAACCCATGAACTTTGTGGTATTCACCCGAACTTCCCCACGTTCAAACTTCTTACGAATTCCCCACGTCGCATTCTCTGAGATAGAGCGTGACTCATCCTGTGCTAAGGAAGAAAGGATTGTAAGGAGAACTTCACCTTTGGAATCCAGGCTGTCAATATTCTCCTTTTCAAAAGTCACACCAACACCCAGTTCTTTCAGCTCTCGGACGTATTTGATACAATCAAGGGTGTTTCTGGCAAAGCGACTGATCGACTTGACCAAAATCCTATCCACCTTACCAGCCTTACAATCTTGTATCAAGCGATTAAAAGCATCGCGTTTTTTGGTATTGGTTGCTGAGATGCCCTCATCCGCATAGATGTCAACTAACTCATAGTCCTCGTGTTTAGAGATAAACTCTCGGTAATAATTAACTTGGTTTTCATAACTTGATAGCTGCTCTTCTTGGTCGGTGGACACTCGGCAATATGCGGCTACTTTGATTTTCTTCCTGTCCTGATGAAGAACACTGGTCTGCACTTTCTTGGCCGGTATAACTGTAATACTTTTCCCCATTTCTATCCCTTTCTATTACTGTAACAGGTGAGGTTATCTCCCAATTTGAAATATCTACTTCTGGCACTCGCATCCCCTGACAAGTTACTTTGCCTTCTTTTATGTATTTGGAACAGCACCAAACAATTTTTTTCTTGTAAGAAACTTGTCTCTTTAAAGTCGAACCACAATGCTGACACTTTAATAACCCCGTAAATTTATAGGTTTTGTTTCTACCTTTTTGCCATCTTCTACTGCTTAGTTTGTCCTGGACTGTTTGCCAATCCTCCATGGAAATAATAGCTTCATGATTATCCTCTATAAAATATTTTTCGAGTTCACCCTGATTCAATTTTTTAGGACCATTCACACCATCGTGAAAATACTTCTGCAATAAGACCGAACCATTGTATTTTTCATTGCTTAACATTTGACGGATTGTGCTGTCATGCCATTTAGCACCTGTAACAGTCGCAACGCCCTTTTCATTTAACAGCTTGGCAATACGGTGAGTACCATACCCTTCAAGGTAAAGTGCAAATATTTGCCTGACTATCAAAGCTTCTTCTGGATTGATAATCAATTCACCATTCTCGTCTAAATCGTATCCTAAGAATCGCTTGGTGTTAATGACTAGCTCACCTCGTTGGAACTTCTTTTGAAATGCCCAACGTTGATTGCCACTCATACTCCTCAACTCGTCCTCAGCAATACTCGCTAATACTGAAAGCATCACTTCCCCTTCACTTGAAAGGGTATGAATGTTTTGTTCCTCAAAAAATATGTCTACTCCTATTGCCTTCAGTTCACGACTAATTTCAAGAACTGTAACCGTGTTTCTAGCAAATCGAGCAATTGACTTGGTATGAATAATATCAATCATACCTTTACGACAATCTTCAATCATGGCTTGAAAATTTGGACGATTATCCTTAGAACCAGATATACCTCTGTCATGATAAACACCTACAAAATCAATATCGTCTCTATTGGAATACAGGTTTTCAAAATACTGTTTCTGATTTTCTAACGATTCTAACTGACTTCCATTAGTCGTCGAAACTCGAATGTAGGCACAGATCCTCTGCTTGTGTTTTTGTTTATTGACTCTAATCTTTTTTACGGACATTTACTCTCCTTCCTATGTAATGGCACACTATATATCACTCTAAAGGGAAAATTAGTCAAGTTATCAGACAAACTAATTCGACCTGATAAATTTATGCCATAGTTCATGGAATACAAATATTCCTCCTACCTTACTAGGTAGGTTTGGGAGTAATTTTTCCGCACTTTTTGAAAAAAAGGCAAAAAAATAAAGCCAGATGTTTCCACCAGGCTTATAACTATATTATGAAATTCTAAACCAACCAACAACTTTACCGAGTTTAACTGTTCCAGTTGAATCGTAGAGTGAGCCATCCGCCATCCATTGACGTTTCACACGACGAGTGATCCCACCACCACCAATTTCCAATTGGTCATTGATACCGTTCTTATTATGGTCAGAATATCCATCAATATTCTGTTCCACACCATCAATACTTTTTCCATCAGAATCTGTCACACAGACACCAATATGACCATATACCAAACCATCCGTCTGAATGACATAAAAATCACCTGCTTTAGGATTCACACCCCAAGCATCGTAGATTACTTGGAAACCATTTGATTTTGCTTTCTTCAAACAATCGATGGCATTAGTATAGGACATATTCTTGTCCGTAAGTTCTTGAACAATCTTATCCACCAAGGCAACACACTGCCCACCATAAGGATTAGATGGAACGGTCACCTTTTGACCGACCTTAGATAAAGCTGACGCAACCACACGGCTTGCAACGCTAGTTGGAATAGCGGTTGTTGTCCTTGAAGCTGCATTGACCTTTAGAGTTTGTCCAATTCTTAAAATATCCGCCTTCTTCAAGCCATTTACCGCAAGAAGGGCATCAACTGTTAAACCAAACTTCCGAGCGATTCCATAATACGTATCGCCTTTCTGTGCTTGATAGGTCTGCTCACTATGGCCTTTAGTTGTTCCTTCTACATCCTGCTCAAGCACCCATGACTTGATTCCATCAAGTAGATAAGCTCTCTTACTGTTGGACTGGTGAATATTCTTCACTTGGAGGATTTTGTAGGTGCGCCCTTTGACCCAGTTGGCGATTTTCTGACCAGTCTGATAATGAGTCGCATGAGGCAACACCCTAAGACTATCACCAATAAGATAGATTGATTTTGAAGGAGTTCCTGAACTCCCAACAGTTGAACTGGGGGGCGAGGGAACTATTGCCTTGACTTCAACTCCTGTTATTGCTGACACAAGACTTCTCGCAATATCCTCTTTCTTGTTTTCAAAAATCGCCATATCTTGTTCATTATCGATGAAGGCAATCTCCACCAAACGATAGGTATATCCACGACTCGCTGCTTGGTTGGCATTATAGAGCCAATCTACCTTCTTAATACCACGATTTTGAAAGTATCGTGAAAGGAGAGATAGGATAGCCATATCTTCCTTGTCTGCTTCTAAAGAAGATTGAATCAAGACTTCTGTACCCTTGGCACTACCATTAAAGGCATTGAAGTGCAATTCAGTAATCGAGTCGTATCCCTTACCAATACTAGTAATACTCCGATAATCATAAACATTTTGTTCGGTTATAAAATCAATCTGTTGTCCACTGTACTTAGCCATTAACATGGCTAATTCTCGAACCTTTCCTGCTTCTGTGATACCTAGTTTGGCATTCACTGCTCCAGGATCATAGCCTGTTCGCCCCTGTCCATGACCACAAATGACCAGATGTTTTCCCATATCTTCTCACCTCTCGTTGATTTGTTTTAAAATTGCTTGTAGTTTCTCAGGTATTGGTAGACCAATTCGAACGGTATTTTCTAGAATGCTTAACCCCTCATTACTGAGATAAAAGAATATAACCATGGTTCGAATTGTTCCACCCTGCTTGATAATAGCTGTATCAATCAGATGACCAATTGAAACTAAAAATAAAATGGCTATCTTTTTAAAGATGCCACGAAAACCGATACTACTTGACAATTGTTTCTCTACAACTGCCGCAAAAATTCCTGTTAGATAGTCAATAATAATGAAGACCAGTAGGGAATATAGAATACCATCCAACTCTCCAAATAGACTACCAATCAAGCCTCCAATCATGGAAAATAAAATCTTATTAAGTGTTAACAATTCCTTCATCGGTCACCTCACTTTCTACTGAACCTTCCTGCACAATGGAAGGGTCTGACCAATCTGGTTGACCGTTCTCATCAAACCGCATCAGATAGAAACAATCATGGAACAGATCAGTAAGGTTCAGTGTTAATGTGATACTGCCCCACTGATTAAATGCCCAAACTGTTTCTGTTGTAACCAACTGCCGCTTTCCATTTTTAATGGCAGGTCGCCTTACTTCTTCAAG
>NZ_JAVIHI010000053.1:0-11791 GCF_036680365.1 Streptococcus sp. SS-4456
AAAATTCCTGTTTGGGCTAGCCCAAACAACTTAACCTCTGGAACTCTAGTTATCAATGAACTTGTTGCACTTGACTTGACAACGTGCGAAATTGTTTTAATTCTGAAAATGCTTGAAAAGCCTCACTTTCAACACGAAAAATTGAAACAACGATATTTTCCATCACCTATATTTCCTTTCTTATTTAAGTAAATGGATTAGGTCCATGCCCTTTGTATATCAACCTATACAGTAGTTATTATAACACTTTATCATACTATAGTCAATACAAAGTTCCAGAACATAGATAAACGTCATTTTTGGCGTTTGTCTTTTTGTTGTATTTTCGAAATTATTTGCTTTATCATCTGTTATTCCACCAAAAACCGGATTTAGAACAAAATAAAAAGGGATATTCGCTGTCCATTTCACCATTTTTTTGATATTTAAACATGCCAAAGTCAATATCAACCTCTGAGTCCACTTGTAGAAGAAAGTGATCCTCTGGGACTAATTCTTCCATCGTATAGAAACCATATTGGCGTCGATTATAATCTGATTTTTCTTTGCGAAACATAGGAAATACCTCACAACTCTTCTTAGCTCTTTTATACGACTTTGCACAAAGAAAAGCCCTTGGAAACTTGTGTTCCAAGGACTTTGTCTTCAATCTGAATCTACCTGACGGTAGATTTAGAAACTACTAGATGATAATCCCTTCCAAATGATCTAGTTCATGCTGAACAATCTGGGCTTGGAAGTCTGTCAGCTTTAGGCTCTGCCTTTTCCACGAAGCATCAAAAAACTCCACTTCAATCTCCTGATAGCGAGTGGTCGGACGAGTACCTTCCAGCGACAGGCAGCCCTCCTCGGTCTGATAGGGTTTGGCCTTGCTGATGAGGACGGGATTGTACATGACCAGGTTGGTGAAGCCCATGTTGACGATGATAATCCGCTTTTTGACGCCAATTATATTGGCCGCCATGCCCACACAAGCGTGAGCGTTAGCGGCTAAAGTGTCCTGCAAATCTTGACCGACCTGCACATCTAACTGAGTCGCAGGCTCAGACTTCTGCTGCAGGAAGAAAATGTCTTTCATAATAGGTTGAATCATGGGGTGTCTCCTTATTTTCTAGCTTCATCTAGTATACCAAAAAAAGCCTAGTTCTCACTAGACTTTCCTTATTTATTCTTGGCAATAAATCGCAATAGCTTGACTGACAAAGGCTGCTGTGCCTGGTCCACCTGCTCGGTCAATGTTGGCTGAAAATCGCTCGTCCTCAACATACATGAGACCTAGCCCCTGCAAGATTTCCTTGGTGCAGGTGTAGAAGTTTTCTGTGATATAGGCCTGTAAAGTAGCTACCTGAACCTGTACATCTGGATGACTTGCTTCCAGGCTCTGCATTTTTCCAAAAGCTTCAAAAATGCTCTGCATCTCTCGAGCAAACACTCTGTCCTTGCTAGCATCGTAGCGCTCTTCAAACTCGGCATAGGCCGCGGTATTCCCCCAACGCTCCTTGGCCTCCACCTTGTAGGCTTCTAGTTGACTGCTGTCAAATGCGTGAAAATCCATGACTTCTCCTCCTTTTTCTGTGAGCAATCTGGCGTGATTGATGATGCGATCCAGCCGTTCCCTTTTAAGCTCTAAAAGGGTGATATGGTCCCGCAAGACCTGCTGACGATTGACTTCCGTCACGTCCAGAAGCTGCTGAATGTCTTTGAGAGGAAAATCCAACTCACGAAATAAGAGAATTTCTTGCAGACGAGCCAAATTCTCCTGATTATAGTAGCGATAACCATTTTCAGCCACAAATGCTGGTTTGAGCAAACCAATCTGGTCATAGTGGTGCAAGGTCCTCACCGTCAATCCTGTCAACTGACTGACCTGCTTAACTGTCCAATTTTCGCTCATAGAAATCTCCTCTCTATGCCCAGTATAAGGGATAACGTAAGGTGAGAGTCAAGGGAAGAATGAATTTTTTATCCCTTCTTTGTAATTTCATTCATATAGCCAGCCGTAATAATCCCCGCAGGTAGAGCAACAATCGCAATTCCAATTATCGAAGAAAACATTGTAATGATTTTTCCTAGTATTGTTGTTGCAAATATATCACCATAGCCAACAGTAGTTAATGATATGGTCGCCCAATAAATTGCATCAAAAAATGTTTCAAAAGTATTAGGCTCAACCGAAAAAATCAATAAAGCAGTAAAGAAAATATAACCAACAGCCAGGCTTGCTACTAGCAATAATGACTCTTTTTGATTTTGCAAAACATTCGTCAAAATCTGAATGTTTTTTGAATAGCGGATAACTTTGAAAACTCGAAGTACTCGCCCCATCCGTACAATTTTCAATAATCGAAGACTGTTATTAAAGTATAAAAAAGTCGGTAAAATGGACAATAAGTCCACTATGGCTAATAGGCTAAATGGGTAGAACAGAAATGATAGTTTTCCTTTTTGCAATTTGAAATCAGCTGTTAGTATTCTAAAAAGATAATCCAAGCAAAAAATAGCCGTCGAAATATAATCCATTAACAAATGAAAAGAATTCGTATGCTTAGACATCAAAGGAATCAAACTAACCACTATTGCAAATAACACTATTAAGTTATAGCAACGTGACAATAAACTATCGTTATCATTTTCTAGAATACAAAATAATTTTTCCCTCATCTCACTCCACCCTCACCGGCACGCGACCATAGGTCTGCTCTGCCATTGCGTCAGCGCCGAGTTGATAGACCACATCCGCCTGCTGGGTCAGGCTGTCCCAGGGCTCTTTGCCGATCCGCGTCACTAAGCCCACTCGCTCCTTGACCTGCTTGAGATAGGCCTGACCTCGAGTTGAAAAGCCTAAGACATGAACTGCTTCTGGTAAGGGAGTTTCCACCGCATTGACCAGGATATAGGTCAGCACCCGCCGCACCCGCGCCTTGGTGTAGCGTTTAGTCGCAACAGCTTCCACTAACTCCTCCACGGTCGCTGCGCTCCCAATAGCAGAGCGGATACGACTGGCTAGTTCTTCGTTGACCTGAAAGACCTGACTGAGATCTGGATGGGTCGCAATCTGGTAGCGGAGCAGAGGAAAATAGTTTCTCCAGCTTACCTTGGTCGCCTCTTCAAAGAGACTGGCAGACGGTAAAAAGTCACGAACCAAGTCCAGCTGGTCAGCACCTTTTCGGATAGCCGTCGCCGAGGCGTAGGTTGTTTCCACCTCTTCCGAATGAAAACCAGCTCCCTGCCGCTGAACAGGATAGAGTTGGATGCCTGTCCCTGCCACCGCCTTGGCGTAAGCCAGAGCCAGAATATGATTGGGTGTATTACCTGTAAAAGTCAAGCCTGCAAACTCCTGCCACATGGCCTGGGTCTTCTGTGGATAAGAGAGATTATCTGGCAAGTTTTTCACAAATTTTTCCATCTCTTCCGACTTATCCACATAGATATCCGCAATTTTCTGATAATCCAGCATTTCTTCCGTACCGAAAACCAGTTTTTCCACACCCAGCTTGTGTAAAATGCTGATTGCTCCCTTGGCAAAATGGTCAGCCGACTGGACCGAGACTAAAAAGGGCATCTCGACAACAAGATCTGCCCCGTGTTCCAAAGCCATCTGAGCCCGTGTCCACTTATCCACAATGGCTGGTTCACCCCGTTGCATAAAATTGCCAGACATAACCACAATTTTCAGCCCCTCGGCCTGTTCCAGCAGGTACTTATGCCCCGTGTGAAAAGGATTGTATTCTGCTATTATCCCTGAAATCATGCCTTGACCGCCTTGAAAAACCACCGCTGGCTTGTTTCTGTCGGTGCTTGATCTTCAAAGTCCGCAAAGACTTCCACAGATGTAAAACCAGCTTCTTTCAATAATTCCACATAGGTTTCAATCGGATAAGTCCGCTCTTCATGCACTTCATCCCGACGGATAAACCGCTCCTCTTGACTGTCCTCATCTTTGACAAAGAAGGTCAATTCATGAACGATGGAATGCTCATGCTCACCCTCATAGGTGTCCCAGACAAAGGCAAAATCCTCGTAGTTTTCATGGTAGCTATAGCCTGCAAAGACCTCCTCCATTTGATAGATGGAGTGAACGTCAAAAAGGAAAGTACCGCCTCGATTAAGAACAGAGTGAACCCCTTCAAAAACCCGCAAAACGGCTTCTTGGTCCGACATATAGCACAGACTGTCCGAGTAACAGGTCACCGCATCAAAATCTCCCACACCTTCCAGTTCCAGCATATCCGCCTTGGCCAAGTCCATCATGACCCCAGCTACTTCTGCTTTTTTCTGGGCCAATTCCAACATTTCATAGGACAGGTCAAGCCCTGTCACCTCATAACCCTTTTGAGCAAAACGTACAGCCTGAATCCCTGTCCCACAGGCCAATTCTAAAATTGTCTTGGTGTCTTGTGGCAAGTTCCGCAAGCTAAAATCTGTCCATTTATCATACAAGCTGTTATCCATGATTTCATCATAGACCGCCGCAAATGTTTCATAAGTTGCCATATTTTCCTTTCATAAAAAGCAGCCAATCGACTGCTTCATTAACTCATGCTGTATTCAAGAAGTCATAGTTTTGAGTTGTTGACGAACCCTTTTTGACCAGTCAAGTTCTCGTCCACTCTCACTATTCCTCTTCTAAAAAGTCTGCGACTTCCAAGAAGCTGCCTTCATGCCATAATTTTTCAAGGTTGTAGAGGTCACGCATTTCTTCTGAGAAGATATGAACGACTAGGCCTCCAAGGTCCAAAAGAACCCAGCCACCGTTACTATCGCCTTCTACACGGCTCCCCTTGATTCCGACTTCCGCTACCTTTTCACGGATGTTTTCCGCAATAGCCTCCAACTGGCGACTGTTCATAGAGCTGGCAATCACAAAGTAGTCTGTCAGGCTGGTCACGCCTTGAACATCAATTACAACAAGGTCCTCAGCTCGCTTGTCATCAGCAGCCTGAACCACAACTTTTACTAAATCTAGTTCTTTCATCTTATCCTCTAATTATATTTTCTAATCTATCCACCTGGGCAAAATTCCATGACCAGATGTTTTGGTAGTGGTCAATCAAGTCTTTGGCATCCAATTTGCCTGAATAACCTGTCGTCGTTCCGTCCTGAAGCACAGCTACCTCATAGCCTAGTTCAAAAGCTACTTTAATCGTCGTATCAATGCAAAAATTGGTCGCCATGCCCATGATGATGAGCTGCTCAATTCCCTTTTCCTGCAAATAAGCATGAAGCCCTGTTTCCTTGAAGGCACTGTTAAAGGTCTTATCGAAAATCTTCTCACTGGCTAAGGGTGCAACAGTTGAGTGAATCTCCCAGTCAGCAGTCCCCTTGACCAATTCCTGGTCATGATGGCGGACATGGATGACCTCTAGCCCCGCTTGACGGGCTTGAACAAGGCTATCCTGCCAGAGAGTCAGCCGTTCGGCGATAGCATAAGGTTTTTCCTCCACTAGAAGGTTCTGAATGTCAATGACTAGCAATGCAGATTTCATAGCTTAACACCAGGCGTTTCCAAACGGAAGACCAATTCCCTTTCTTCTTCACTATCCAAGACAAAATCATTTTTCTCCAAGAGATGAGCCATCTTCTGATTGCCCTTAACATAAGCTGCAATCAAATGGTCGCAGACAGGATGTGATTGAGCCATTGCTATTACAACCTCCAAAGCCGCCTGGCCATAGCCTTTCCCCTGAAATTCTTGACCAATCATAAACCGCCAGAGCATATACTGCTGGATGTCCTCATCAATATCAATCAAGGCAAAACCAACCACTTGCTCATCTGCCCAGATGGCATAGGGGAAAACATCACCGTTCTCTCTATATAACCAGGCATCTGCCAAGGAACGCACGTTGGGAGCCACGAAGACCTTATCTGCCTCGGCTACTGTCAAGTCCAAGACAGCTTGATAGGAAATCTCATCCACAGGTTTTAATGTAATCATCCCTACTCCTTCAAATAAGAAACATAGCCATTATAGGTTTCCAAGGTTTGTGGATAAATGGGAATTCCCTTCTTGGCTAAGTAAGAAATGGTTTGGGCAGTTTCATAGGCTACTGCCTTGTCCAAGGACTCTCTTGCGATACGACGCGCCTCGTCCACCCCAGGAAAATCCCGATTGGGTTCGATGTAGTCCGCCACATAGAGAACCTTGTCCAGCAAGGTCATCTGCCCAGCACCAATGGTGTGTCGTTGAATGGCTTGGAAAATTTCCTCATTTTCCAAACCAAAATCTTCTGCGATTTTATAGGCGCCAACCACACCGTGCCAGATGTTATTATCCCAGTTGAGCAGGTCCTTGTCCAAATCATACTTTGCAATCAAGTCCAGAAAGACTTGGTCTTCCTCTTCCTTGGCATAATCATGCAAGAGTGCTGCCAGACTGGCTTTTTGGGGATCACAGTCATATTGGTCTGCCAAGGCAAGCGCCGCCTGCTCCACACCCAAGACATGTTGGAAGCGCGCTGGCTTCATGGCTACACGGATTTTTTCCAAAAGAGCCTGACGGTCAAATGTCAAATCTGCTGCAATCATTGGTAAAGTCCTTTTTCTTCGATATAGTCCAGAACTTCATGAGGCACCATAAAATTCGGCACCCGTCCTTGCTTGATAAAACTACGCACCATGCTGGAGGAAATGTCCATCAAGGGCACATCTACCCAGATAACCGGATAGGACGTCCCTGCCTTGTAACGAGGGCGCTGGACACCAACAAACTGCACCAACTGGACCAATTCATCAATCCTATGCCATTTTGGCAGGTAGTCTACCATATCTGCACCGATGATGAAATAATAATCCGTATCAGGATTTTTCTCCTTCAGCAATTTCATGGTGTCGTAGGTATAGCTGACACCACGGCGTTCTAGTTCAATGGTTTCAATCCCCAAGCCGTCAATACCTGCAATAGCCATCTTGAGCATGGAATAGCGATGGTATTCGTCAATGGTTTCTTTTTTATCCACATGCGGCGGAATGAATTCTGGCATGAGCAAGACTTCATCCAGCTTCAACTGTTGACGGACCTGGTCTGCCACAATCAAATGAGCATTGTGGACAGGGTTGAAATTCCCTCCCAAAATCCCCACTTGTTTGCGATTGGTTTCTTTCTTTTCAACCTCTAATTCAACCTTGGTAAAGGGTGTTAAGAGTTCAATAGCCATAGGCTCTCCTTCTTAGATTTCTTTGACCTGTTTGGAAATTTTACGGTTCTCTTTCTTGCTAGATTGTTTGAATAAAATCAAGATGCGACCGATTTTTTGGACCGTATCCACACCAATTTCTTCTTCCAAGATTTCAGCTACTTCGTGGATATTTTCATCCGTATTTTGTAGCAAGGTCACCTTGATCAATTCACGCGCATCCAGCGCCTGACGAACACTGGTTTTAATCTGGTCATTGAGACCATTTTTCCCAATCTGAATGATGGGTTTGAGACTGTGTGCCTGACTGTTCAAAAAGGCACGTTGTTTTGAAGTTAATGACATCTATTTTTCCTATGTTTCTATATTTATTGGCTAACAAATGTAACCAGTACGCACATCTAAATAATCGCCTTTCGGATGACCACATCCACACCTTTAGGTGCCCAGGCAGCAATCTTGGATTTTTCATTGACACGAATCCAACCCAGACCTGAGAAGACCACATCCGTCTTTTCGTTGATGGTAAATTCATGACGGACCAATTCAGGAAATTCTTTCAATTCCTTGCTGGTTGGTGGCACTAAAAGTGAGCCCGCATGTTTCTGATAAAACTCGCTAGCTCCCTGCAACTTGGTTCGGTGGAGCTGCAATTCATTGTCAAAGAAGGCAGTAAAGCCTTGGCGTTCACCAGCCACAAAGTCAAATCGTCCCAGACCAGCCAAGAACAAGGTTTGTTCTGGATTGAGCTGGTAGGTCTTTGGCTTGATTTCCTTACGAGGGCTGATGTACTTGAGATTTTTAGCCGTCAAGTAATGGGCCATCTGATGACGATGGATAATTCCTGGCGTGTCATAGATGTATGAACCATCATCCAAAGGAATTTCAATCTTATCCAGCGTCGTTCCAGGGAAACGTGAAGTCGTTATGACATCCTTGTCCCCTGTGATTTCTTGAATAATAGCGTTAATCAAGGTTGATTTTCCAACGTTGGTCACACCGACCACATAGACATCCCGTCCCTTACGGTGTTGTTCAATCTTTTCAATCAAATCCTTGATGGCCTGCTTGTTTTGGGCAGAAGTCAAGACCACATCAACTGGTCGCATACCGATTTCATGCGCCCGCTCGGTCAACCACTGAGTAACCTTGCCTGTCTTGACAGACTTGGGTAAAATGTCCTGCTTGTTGCCGACCAAAAGCACGTCATTTCCAGAAATAAAGCGAGGCAAGCCTGGTATGACCGAACCATTGAAGTCAAAAATATCAATGACATTGACCACCAAGGCATCACTTTCTCCTACGCTATGGAGGAGTTTCAAGAAATCGTCATCCGAGATATTGACATCTGAAATCTCATTGTAATGGCGCAAACGGAAACAACGTTGGCAGTAGAGTTGCCCTGTTTCCAAGCCTTTTTCTAGGGCTGATTGAGGTGTAAATCCAGCGACAGCCTTGTCTTGCGTCTGAATCTGGGCACCACAGCCGATACAAAATAATTCTTCCACTTACATCTCCCTCTTGTAGTCTATCGCTCCATACTTAGCGATGATTTTTTTCATGGTCCGTCGCTCACGCCAACGGTTAATCTGCGTATTGATAGAATCCGTCTGAATCAGAGGTTTGACCAGCACAGACTTGAGCCCAGCTCGCTTAGCCGCCCGAATATCTGTCATCAACTGATCCCCAATCATAACCACCTCATGCGGCTGAACATCAAAGCGTTTTAAGGCGCGGTTAATTCCAAAGGTGAAAGGCTTGAGTGCGAAGGCTTCAAATTCAATCCCAAAAGGTGCAACTGCTCGTTTGACCCGCTCATATTTGTTGTTGGAAACCACCACAACGGGAATGCCTGCGGCCTGTAAATCCTGTAACCACTGGCGCATCTCTGGCGTACCATCGGGATTATTCCAAGCAATCAAGGTATTGTCCAAATCGACAAAGACCACCTTGATACCCTGTTTTTTCAAACTGTCAACTGTCACATCATAGGCCTTTTCCAAGGCAAAATCTGGCATATAATTTTCTAATGTCACGGACTTCTCCAAAGATTTTTATCAGATAATTATACCATTTTTCTAGGAAAAAGGCGAATAGATAGCCAAAAGGAAAACACCCGGTGGAGCCGAGTGCCTATTCTACGAACCTATTTGCTTTCTAAAATCCAATCCTTAGGAATGAAAATCATGTGGGTCAACAACCAATCAATATCCAGCGAGTATTTTGAAAAAGCAAATCCAATTTCCTCAACACCAGAATCATCCTCATCCATGCCTAAAATCGTCGTCGCATGGCCATAATCTGCATGACTGTCATCAAAGAGGCGCCAAGTTAGAGCCTTGTAAACCAATTTTTTGGCATCATAGAGCGTATAAGCCTCTCGATATTCTGAAAAGGCTAGACAGTCCTTGCCTTTGGGTTCGACACCCTTGATTTGAGCAATAGCAATAAGACTATCATAGTTGTGATAACGGAGGGAGCTACTCAAGGATTGAGCCAAACTAACCGCATAATCCAAGGCCAAATCACTGACCTCCACAGCTACAGTTCCCAGCTGTTCCCGCAGTGGATTGAGCAAATTCGCAGCAAAGCGAGCTAACTCTTCACGGATTTCTTGTGGCAAATTCTCTATATCTTCCAGAATAACCTTTCTATCTTGCTCAGAACCCTTGTAGACATTGATGTCTAGCCCCTGCTCACCCAGTTTTTCCAGTTCCGAATCAAAACCTGTTTTCCCAGCTTGAACATATTGAGCGAGAGTTTCATAGTAACCTTCTGGCAAGGTGATACGCTCTAAGTTATCAGCTCTTTCAATAATTGTCATAGATTTCTTCCCCCGTATACTTGATATTCTTATTGTAACAATATAAGGGAGAAATGTAAACCTTTTCAACTTTTATTACATATTTACAGTAAGTATACGAATACAAGTAATTCACCTTTACCAAAACAAACGGGTCCCATGCACCTGGTCTACAGGTATTTTTTCTAGTAATTCAGGCACATTGTCCACTGTCAAGCCACCACCAATTAAGATTTCAAGCTTACCTTGGGCGTAGGAAACAAGCTCCTGCAACCAATCGACATTGTTTAAGGCAGACCCCGTCAAACTGCCTCTTGTCAAAATCCGAGTCACTCCATGGGCTGCCAGCCAATCAATGGCTTCAAATTGACGTTGGCGAGGGATTTGATCAAAAGCCATGTGAAAAACAATTTGGCAACCCTGCGACACAGCAAACAAGCGCTCCAAAGCGACTTGATCCAGCCAATTATCCTCTGTTAAAACACCAAATACTAAGCCATCTGAGCCTAGTTCTTTGGCAATCTTACAGTCTTCCACCATCATCTCAATCTCTGCCTCATCGTAGCAAAAATTGCCTCCACGAGGGCGAATCATGGTCATGACTGTGATTTCATTCTCATGAGCCAGTTGATAAACCTGTTTAATCACTCCATAGCTCGGAGTCGTTCCCCCAACTGCTAAATTATCACAGAGTTCAATCCGCTGGGCCCCCATTGAGATAGCTTTAGCAACATCTATATGGTTTTCCGAACAAAATTCTTTTATCATTGCAATTTCCTCTTATGTTTTTTACTTTAGTATATCAAAAAAGAGTATATTAACCAATACTCTTTTCGGTAATCAAAAAATCCTTTAGCGAAATCAGCAGAACTGCTAGTAGAATACAAACCATACCAACTAAATCCATGCTCGTAAAGACCTCGTTAACCAACCACACTGCAAAAATAATGGAAGCAACAGGTTCAATAGAAGCTAGCAAGCTGGCATTGACCGGGCCGACCATGGTAACCCCCTTGAGAAAGACTGTATAGGCAAAGATGGTCCCGACACCAACAATCCCCACTAAGCCAAACATACTTCCACTATCTAATTGAAGGGGTTCTTGCCAGGTCTGTAAACCAAATGTAACCATCAGCCCTCCCATCAACATCCCCAGACCAATAACCGACAAACTACCATACTGGTCAATGACTTGGGCAGGTAGGATAATATAGAGAGCATAGGTCAGGGCTGAGAAAAGTCCCCAGGCTAAACCAAGCGGGGTAATCGCTAGTTCCGTCAACTGTCCATGGGTCGCAATAAAAAAGGTTCCTACAATTGCCAAGACAATCGAAATCACTTCTACCCCTGTCGGTCTTTGCCTATCCTTCAAGCAGGAATAGGCTAGCACTAAGATAGGGCAGAGGTATTGGAGAACTGTTGCCGTTGCCGCATTTGTATAAGCAATAGCCTGTAAATAGGCCAGCTGATTGAGGGCTAGACCAAACAAGGCAAAGAAACATACAGCTAGCACAGCGCGTCCATTTTTCAAGAGTGCCAGCAAATTTCTCCTGGCTGTCACAGCACACAGACCGAGCAAAACAAGACCTGAAACCATCAAGCGCATGGAGGTAATCAACTGTACAGACATGCCTCGTCCGATTAAATACTGCCCACTTACCCCCGAAAGTCCCCAAGCTATCCCTGCAACTAAAGTTATCAAGGTTCCCAATCTTTTTTCTGCCATCCTATCTCCTTTTCACAATGCGAATACTCCTATTATAGGCTCTATAATTTCTGTAGTGGGTAAATCCACCGTGGAGATTATGGAGCCTTTTTGAGTGTAGAAAAAAAGTCCCATATGACCTATAAT
>NZ_JAVIHI010000054.1:0-11598 GCF_036680365.1 Streptococcus sp. SS-4456
AGTTGGGATAAGATAAATCCACTGAATCACCTACCTCAGCAACTTGATAACCTTGCTTTGTACCATTTCTGACCTTGATACCTTCAAGAACGCCATGGCGGTCTTGAGAGGTCAATGTGAACATTGGCTCATCCTGTTCCTTGAGCCTACGTCCATTTTGACGCTTATTGATTCGATTGGGTGTCAGAATAGGTTGAATTTCGAGTACTCCAGAATTCATAGCCGTCCGCTTTGTAGCTCCAGCAGTATATCGTGCAGTGATACAACGTGCCTCATCTGTCAACTTTGGTTCTGTCAAAGATTGGTCAATCAAATAAAGACCAGTCTTAGCTCCCAGTCCACCACCCGCACCAACAAGGGTTGTGGCAATTCCACTAGGGTCGTAGACACGATAGCTTTGCATACCACCTACAAGTTGCTTAAGATGGCTACCGCTTTCTCCGCTGATAGGTAGTACTTTTCGTCGACCTCTACTTCTAAGATGTCCGATAGTGTAGATGCGTTCTCGATTTTGGGGAACTCCGTAGTCTTTTGAATTGAACACTTGCCACTCAAGGTCGTACCCTGCTTCATCCAGGATAGAGAGATAGTCGAGATAATCTCGTCCCCCGCCACTTGATAAAAGTCCCTTAACATTTTCAAGGAGTATCCACTCGGGTTTATCTTCTTCCTCTTGGCTTTGGATGATGTCAACAAATGTAAAAAAGAGTCCACTTCGTTCACCGTATAGGCCTGCTCGCTTTCCTGCGATAGACACATTTTGACAAGGGCTTCCCGCACACCAGAGATCTGCTTTTGGAAGTTGTGTTGGGTCAATGCTTGTGATGTCGTCATGAAACCATTCTCCTTTCGTGTCGTACATTGCTTCATAAGATTTTCTTGCAAATTTATCCTTTTCACAGTAACCGATACATTTGAAACCAGCTAATTCCAAACCACGACGAAAACCACCCACTCCTGCAAAGAAATCAAGA
Organism: Streptococcus sp. SS-4456; assembly: GCF_036680365.1. Taxonomy (NCBI): domain Bacteria; kingdom Bacillati; phylum Bacillota; class Bacilli; order Lactobacillales; family Streptococcaceae; genus Streptococcus; species Streptococcus sp. SS-4456. The sequence continues at coordinate 975 of NZ_JAVIHI010000054.1, forward strand.
AAGGTTAGGCTCATACCGTCCCCTCCATCATTGAATAGGCTTCATCAAAGGTCAAAGTCTGTCCATCACGCAATACCGTCACGTTGTCATTTCCTGTCGACTCTATATAACGTTTGACAATGACATCCACAAACTTCACATCCAACTCAATGCCGTAACAAACCCTTCCAGTTTGGTCTGCGGCCATTAGGGTCGAACCAGAACCAAGGAATGGATCAAGAACAATTGTCCCACGCATGGATGAATTTTGAATAGGATAGGCCATGAGCGGAATTGGTTTCATTGTTGGGTGGTCTTTACTAGATATTGGACGGTCATATTCCCAAATGGTTGTTTGTTTACGGTCACTGAACCATTGATGTTTTCCCTTTTGTTTCCAGCCAAAGAGACATGGTTCATGTTGCCACTGGTAGGGACTACGTCCAAGCACTAATGAGTTCTTCTTCCAAATGCAGCACCCACTGAGATAAAAACCAGCATCCTTAAATGCCTTACGGAAGTTCAATCCTTCTGTATCCGCATGGAATACATAGATAGAGGCATCAGATTCTATATGTTTTTCTACCTGAGTGAACATGTCAAAAAGAAACTGGTAAAATTCACTATCTGGCATATTATCATTGAGAATCTTTCCAGCTGTTTCTTCCACGTCAACATTATAGGGAGGATCTGTCACAACCAAATTTGCCTTTTTATCACCTAACAGTTGGCCATATGTTTTGGCTTTTGTAGAGTCTCCACAAATCACTCGATGTTTACCAAGTTGCCAAATGTCCCCTCGTTTTGAAAAGGTGGGTTTATTTAATTCCTCTTCTACATCAAAGTCATCATCTGATAGGTCTTTATCATGGACATTTGATAGGATGTCATCAATTTCTGGTGGTTCAAAACCAGTCAGGTCGAGATTGAAATCCGATTCCTGTAAATCCAAAAGCAAGTCCGCCAAAAGCTGGTCATCCCATTGACCTGTGATTTTGTTAAGGGCAATGTTCAGTGCCTTTTCATCTTCCTTGGATAAATTGACAATGACACATTTGGCAGTTTCATAGTCTAAGTCTTTCAATACAGTTAATCGTTGATGGCCACCAATTACCGTCAAGTCTTTATTGACGATGATGGGGTCAACGTAACCAAACTTGAGTAGGCTTTGCTTAATCTTTTCATACTCCTTGTCACCCTTTTTGAGTTTTTTTCGAGGATTGTAGGAGGCTGGGTGTAGTTCAGATAATCGAATCTCTCTAATTTCCATTGTTGGTTGACTTGTCATTGGTTTCTCCTTTATAAAAGCGTGATTGGATGTAACACGAATGGCTACAAAATTTTCTATTTGGATTGGCATAAGATAAAAATGACCTGCCACATTGCTGGCAAGTCAAATCTTCATATGCGGTTTTTGATTTATCGTGTTCGTTAGAATGTGTTGTCCACCAAACCTTACGACACTTATCCGAACAGAACTTCTTTGGTCTTCCTATTTTATGAATTTTCAGTGCTTGATAACACTGGGGGCAACGGAGTCCGTCATTCTGGTCGGCTTTTGCCATCTGCTTTGTCGCCGCTCCATGACCAAGCAATGCTGGATTTCGTTTACAGTATTTTTTAACAGAATCTCTAGATAGTCCTGTAGCCTTACCGATTAAGCCATAGCCAAGACCTTCTGCTCGCATTTTCCAGATTTGTTTGCGTTGACTTTCGTCCATTTGTTTTCCTTTCCAGCAAAAAAGGACTAAAAACAACTATTTTCTACATTGTTTCTAGCCTTTTTCACTATTTTATTACCAAAATGACATACTAGGGAACGCTACATCCCCACATTAGAAACGTGATAACGGTGGGAACGAACGTAATAATTGAGCGATTTAAATGTACCCGCTTGCGAATTTTGCGAAATTGCACGTTTGAGGGGGCGTCGGTCTTAGTCTCCCAAGGGTTTAGAGATTTCATCCACCCCTCCCCCATAGGGTTAAAAATTGGATACTTTTGTAACGAAACTCCAAGATTAAAATCGATACGTATACTCCACATATCGGTCAGTCGTCTTGGTCTTCCTGTCATGACAAGACTTACAAAGTGCTTGCCAGTTAGATTGATTCCAAAAGAGTTCTTGGTCACCTCTGTGAGGTGTGATATGGTCAACCACTATTGCCTTGGTCAATCGACCTTTGACTTTACATTGAACACAGATTGGATGAACTTTTAAGTAACGAAGTCGTGCTTTGTTCCACTGGGCATTGTATCCTTTGGCTTTGGTTGACTTGGTATCCAGTTGGTAGTTTGCTTTATGGTTGTCACAATACTTGTGACCATAAGGTACTAGGTTAGGGCAACCATTTTGTTTACAAGGTGTACTTGGTCTTCTTGGCATTTTACTTCTCCCAAGGAAGATTTGCTTTCGTGAAATGCCCGAAGCAAGATGTTTTGGTGTAGTCTACATTCAAGAGATGAAGTTCCTTAATGATACCTTGTGGGGTCAATTCGTAGCGTTCACGAATCATTCCTTCCAGTTGTTTTGTGGTGTAGCGACTGGTTCCAAAGGTTTCTACATACACCGATACAGGTTCTGCAACTCCAATGGCATAGGCTAATTGTACTTCACATCGTTTCGCATACCCTTCTCGAACAATATCCTTTGCAATCTTTCGTGCCATGTATGCGGCTGAGCGGTCAACCTTGCTTGGGTCTTTTCCAGAGAAAGCACCGCCACCATGATGTGCGAAACCACCGTAGGTATCAGCCACAATCTTTCTACCAGTAACTCCTGCATCCGCAAATGAGCCACCAAGAACAAAACGTCCAGTTGGATTGACTAGAACTTTGAAATCTAGATTCTGACGGTAACGAAGTGCTACTGACATCATAGCTTCAGTCACAATTCGTTTCACTTTGGCAAGGTCTGCTGTTTCTGCATGTTGGACGGAAACTAAGAAGGTATCAATCCGTTTCTTCTCATAGTCGTAGGAGATCTGTGCCTTAGCATCCTTTCCAAGTAAGGGATGACCAAGTGACATCAGTTTCTCAAGGACTCGGGTTGCTAGAACATAAGGAAGTGGCAGGTACTCAGGTGTTTCATCAGTCGCATATCCAAACATCATTCCTTGGTCACCAGCACCTCCATTTTCTACTCCTTGTGCAATATCGGAGCTTTGGAGTCCAAGTAGGTTAGTTACCCGAACATTCTTCATACCAAGTGGCTCGACAACCTGACGAACAATGTTCTCGAGATTAAAGTAATGTCTAGTTGAAATTTCACCAGCTACCACAACTTGGTTATCCTTGATTAAGGTCTCAATTGCCACTCGACTTGATTTGTCATACCTTAGACACTCCGTCAAAATGGCATCTGAAATCTGATCACAGATTTTATCTGGGTGTCCAACTGAAACTTGTTCACTAGAAATAATCATAATTCCTCCACGCAAAAAAGCCCAACCTTCATGAGGCTAGGCTTTGGTTTATTTTACTGATTGTCGGCCTGCTTCGTAGGCTCTCTCCAATGCTCTTTTGATTCCCCAAACCGAAACATCGTAGAAATCGAGGTTGTCGCTCCATCGTTTTTCCAAAGTTTCAACTAGTAGTTCTTCTTTAGCAATCTCTGTTAAAAGGGCATTGAGTTTTTCTCTTTGGCGTTTTGTCATGGTATTGTTCTCCTCTTCTTTTGTTGTGTACATATTAACTCTAAAAAGGAGATATATCCAGTCATTTCTGCATTAATTTAAAGATATTTTAAACAGTTAAATCAAACAAAACCGCCTCAAGAATGGCTTCACGTTCTTCTGTATCTGGATAGATTTCCCATCCTCTGTCGTAAGAAACGATTGTTTCTTCAGCTACTTCAATATCTAACTTGAAAATACATCCAAGGTCAATTCCAACTTCTGAAGATTGGGGACTAACCTTAGCAATGTAATCCACTTTTTGTCCTTGATAATCAATCCGTCCTTCTGTCCACACGGTTTTTCTCCTTTGGTTTTTCTAGGTGTATATTACCCTATCAGCCTAAGAATATCCAGTCATTTAAGGGGGATTTTTATCTTTTTTGACATCTTAAGTATATCACAGGTCTAGGTTGAAAATCAGTACTAAAACAGTACCAATTTAGTGCTAATTTAGTACCAATTTAGTGCAATCGGCCATCACTAGATAGGGATGTGATAATCTTCCACCTTAAGTTCAAGACTTTTTGAAGTCCAACGATAACACTTGCGTAATTGTTTTAGAATCTTACGCCTACGATAAGCAAGTGTTGAATGACTGATTTCATAAATCTCTTCTAGTTCAGTCCAACTCTTGCCTAAGTAAATTAAATCCTTGGCTAATGGCTTCAAATCCTCAGGTATTAGATCCATAACGAACTCAAAGTAGTAAAGATCCATTCTTAAGCAGTAATAGGTATTAAGCAAACTACTGAGGTACTCTTGATTTTCTTGTTCTTGTTTTTCTCTAAAACTAAGGGAAATCAGCTCACTACGACCGTGGTTTTTACTTTTCTTGACCTTTTCATGCTCTGACTTCTCAAATACCAGTGACTGAATCACACTATTCTCTGAGATAGGTCGATAGTTGAGCAATTTCTCTTGAACTAACTGTAACTTCATTTTCATGTCACGATAGTTCTTAGCGATATATTCCACCTTATCCATCTGTCCCTCCTACTTGTGCTTTTACAGCTTCAATCAGCCGTTCTTGTTGTGCATCTTTGTTTTCTAGTGCTTTGAGGATTTCCTCATCAATCGTTCCTTCAGTCACAATGTGTTGGATAACAACTGTCTCAGCCTCCTGGCCCTGACGCCAAAGCCGTGCATTCGTTTGTTGGTATAGTTCCAACGACCATGTTAAACCAAACCAGACCAAGTGGTGACCGCCTTTTTGAAGGTTCAAACCATGACCTGCTCCTGCTGGATGAAGTAAGCCAACTGGTACATTACCCTTATTCCATTCACGAATATCTTCTTCTGTTTTCAACACCCGACTCTTTACCTTGAGTTTTTCTAAACGACCCAGAATCCGAGTCAAATCATGTTTGAACCAATAGGCAACTAAGATAGGTTCTCCATTTGCGGATTCGAGGATATCTTCAAGAGCATCTAGCTTTTGATCATGGATTTTGACAACATCATGATCATCAGAATATACGGCTCCATTGGATAACTGAACTAACTTGTTCGTAAGGCTTGCAGCATTTGCAGCAGTTACTTCTAATCCATCAAACTCGGATAATACATACTCTTTCTTAAACTGACTGTACTTTTCTTTTTCCTTTTCTGTCATACGAACCAGTTTCTTGGTTGAAATTAATTCGGGCATATCCAGATAGTCTAAGGCTTTCATAGAAATGGTAATATCACTAATCTTGTCTTGAATTTGACACTCCGCATAATCCATGGGGATGTATTCATAGACAATGTTTCCATTGCGCCGACCCTCTTCAAAGTAACGACTACGAAACTCACCAATGAATCGACCCAGACGTTCCCCTCCGTCAATGACTTTAAATTCTGCGAACAAGTCCATTAGTCCGTTTGAACTTGGTGTTCCAGTCAACCCAACAATACGTTTCATGTAAGGACGCATAGCCATGAAAGCTTTGAAACGTTTGGACTGCCAAGACTTGAAAGAACTCAATTCATCAATCACTACCATATCCCACTTGAAATAGGGACTGCATTGTTCCACCAGCCAAGGGAGATTTTCACGATTGACAATATAGATGTCCGCATCTTTCTGAAGAGCTACTTTTCGTTGCTTGGAAGTACCAACTATTTTCGAATAACGTAGGTGACGCAACTCCGCCCATTGCTCAATCTCATCACTCCATACTGTATTTGCGACTCGAAGTGGAGCAATAACCAAAACCTTTGTGACTTCAAATCGGTCAAACATCAGCTCATTTACTGCAGACAAGGTTGTAGCTGTCTTTCCCATCCCCATGTCTAGGATGACTGCCGCATAGGGTGTCCTAATGATGAAGTCCTTGGTGACTTCCTGATAATCATGTAGTTTCAATTGCATCTAGCACTTCTCCAATCATCTCAATGCGGTCAATGACATAGACCTTAAAGCCTAATCGCTCGAACAGTTTATGCCTTGACACTTGTAACTCCCTTGGTTTTTGGTCAGGAGCCTTTACTTCCACCAAGCCAAACTTGCCCTTGGGTAAAAACACCAAACGATCTGGAACACCAGAAAAAGAGGGCGATACCCATTTAGGACAAATACCTCCTCGAGCTTTCACAGACTTCACCAAAGCTTGCTCAACGTACTTTTCTCTCATCGTTCTAAATCCTTTCGTCAAATTGAAGTGTGTAGGTCTAGTGCAGTCATTTCCAAAACTCCTCTTATAGGCTTTTTTTATAGTAATTTTTGCTTATAGGATAGTTTTAGAAAAGACCATAATAGACCTACACAAAATCAAAAAATGTCACTCATGCTGGTCGTTTTAATCATCTATCTGAAACCTCATTCAAAATAAGTTCCAACCTTTCAGTCAACGACTTACACACCTAAAATAATCAAATACCTCTATTGTGGAGATCTGTTGACTAAAAATGCTGGTCATTAATCAAAGAAATCATAACCATCCTCTACCAATTTCAAACCAAGAATGTGGTTCCCTTTACTTGTCCGTTTTCGTTTAAACCCTGCCTGCTCAAGTGCAGAATAAAAATCGGTTGTACTGCGTGTATACTCCATGTTTTTGGCGCAATAGGCACGATACTGACTGTATAGTTCTCCTGATTTTTCTGACAACTGATCACCAACTTGACAACAATCGCTAAGAAAATGTCCCAACCAGTCATTGGCTTCTCGGTAAGCTTTGACGGAAGCTGATACGGCAGTTGGTACTTTTGTTTTGAAGTTCGCTTTGATGGCTTTTTCTGCACCTTCTATAATCCAAGACATGATTGCTGGTGCTGCATTGTCGTACAGATAATCCGCAAAGTTTTTGATGTCAGAGCGACCAGTGATTTTGGCGTTAAACGGGATAACAACCAAACGTCGCCAAGTTCCATCATCGTTCGCTCCTACTTTGGGTAGATGGTTTGTGTAAAGAACCAGCGTGTGTGACGGCACGAAGTGAAAAGGATCCTTGTACTTTTTCTCAGCTTGGATTTCATCCGTTGAGGTAATCTGCTTCACAACGGCTGTATTGAGTCGCATACCCTCAGCCATTTCAGAAGCAATAACCAAACGTTTCCCTTTAAGCTCCGCAAGCTCTGGACTGACATTTCGCTTGTTTGACATGGTTAAGGCATCTGCAGATAATTTACCTGAATAGCTACCTAGCACACGAGCGATGGTATTCCAAAAAGTAGACTTGCCGTTCGCTCCGCCTCCATAGGCAATAATCATGTGTTCCTGATAGACCTTACCGATAGCTGCCATACCAATAATTTCTTGAACATAATCAATTAATTCTTGGTCATTACAGAAAAAGGTAGCTAACGTTTCCTGCCATAATCCCATTCCCAGATCACTAGGAGAGACTGCGGTTATTTTTGTTATGTAATTTTCAGGATTGTGTTCTTGTTGACCATTTATTCCTTTTCGTAAATCATAGGTAGCCTCTGGGGTATTGAGTAATAAGTCATCACTATCTAATTCTGACAATTCTACTGAAAGCATTGGTTTAGCTGTATTATAGACAGCCATCAAATTCTTATAGTCACGATGTTTCATAACAAATTTATGGAACTCCTTAGCTGCTAGATAAGCTTTTAAATATTTCAATTGAAGTGGAGTTTCGACTGCATTTTCTAGACGCCTTCCTCCAGCCTTTATGGTTAATTCATCAATACCTGAAGACTGAAGTTGCTTATCTGCAGATTCCAAGAGTGCATTCGATTCAGCAAGTTGTTCATCAGTAAAGTGCACAACTGCACCTAATGCCAACTGCTTATTCTCACGCCAGTGAGTTCCGTCATAGTAAAGATAGTCCGTTGCATTGGTATAAGCGAGCCTGTTCGCATACTCTCTTGCAAGAACTCCCGCTTCACCAACATCAGAGTAATCATCTGGTTTCAAGGAGCCTCGATTAAAAGCATCTGGAGCCACGTAGCCTTTTGATGTTTTTATAGTTCTGTTGTAGAATCGCACAGCACTACCCCAAATGGTATCTAACTCTGCTTTATCAAGTGGCGGTACACACTTCTGTGCCTGCTCATCAAAGCCATCCCTTGCTTCTTGGGTTACACCTAAACGTTTTAGAATTTTCGCAGCAAAAACTGACATTGTTGAATTACGACTCCCTTGCTGGATTGGACCATTTGGTGGCGTATAGAAATCTGCATCGAAATCTTCCTCGTCTTCAATAGAAACAGCTTGAAACAAATCTTCATCAATAGTTAGCCAAGAATCATGCCATATAACCTGTGCATTTGGATTTCCAAAGAAGAATCGTGCCGCATCCTTGGCATTATCATCAAAAAACTTGTATTGATTACAGAGTTCTTCCTTCATTGCTACATAGATGTCTTTATCCGCTACCTCTTCAATCTGAAAATAGATGTGAAACTTCGGTCGAGGTGCTTTGCCACCTTTAGCCTTCAAATGACTTCTACTGGTGACCAAGGCAAAATTGTAATCCGCAAAGATGTCTTTCAGGAATTCCTCGGTAAGCCATTCCTCAGGATTTTCTGTGTGATCATTATCAATATCCATGACTAACACATCTGACTTGATAAAGTTGGCATTGGAGCGAGTATTTTGTACAAAAAGAGCTGCCACATGGTCGAATTGAGCTACGTTTTGTAAGATAGCTTTATTAGTGATAGTTACCATATTTGGATAGACCGTAGTTGTTTGTATTCCTGTCTGTCCAGAATGAGATAGGGTAAATTTCATTTGATATGCCTCCGTCTTTAGTTTTTAAATTAGGAAACTTGCTTCCTACCTTACTAAGTAAGAAACAGAGATGATTTTCCGCACTTCCGAAAATTTTTTTAGAAAAATAAAAGTTTCCTATTAAATGCACAGGAAACTTTTTTATGTTCAAAAAATTATAGTGAGAAGCGGAAAAACATCTCTTAAATCTACTTAGTAAGATGTAAGGGATAAAAATATTGCTTACAAAACGGAAAAATCATTCGAAACCTTACTTAGTAAGATAGGAGGACCCAATATGGCAAACGAACCATACATCGAACCTGATGATGATGTAGCAGATACACTCATAGCCATCAGCGTTATCTCAAAGCTACTCGCTCGGAAAATTATGGAGGAAGAAAACAATGAGCAAAATGAAAGAACTGAATAGACTGATTCATGATATGGAAGAAACCGCAAAGTACTACCTTCGATTGGTAGATGAATTCAAGAAACTCGTCTCTTCTGAGGAAGAAACGGTAACAAAACCTGATCAATCTAAACCAGAACCAAGAAAGGAAATTCAATTGGAGGATGTCCGCGCTGTACTTGCCACGAAAGCAAAAGATGGCTATAAGAACGAGGTTCGTGCTCTTCTAAATGCTTACGGTGCTTCTTCACTCTTAGCACTTGACCCAAAACACTTTGCGGCAGTACTTGAAGAAGCTGGAGGAATTGGTAATGACTAACCACGCCATTCTATCCGCATCTGCATCACATCGTTGGTTAAATTGCCCACCATCTGCTCGTCTCACCGAAGATCTGCCAGACACAACATCTGATTTTGCTCTCGAAGGCACTGATGCTCACGAGTTGTGTGCTTATCTAGTTGAGAAAGCCTTGGGTAGGAATGCGCGTGATCCAACTGAAGATTTAACATTCTACAACGATGAGATGCAGGAATGTGCAGAAGAATATCGCGACTATGTTATGGAACAAGTTGAGAAAGCTAGAGGTTACTCCCGTGACCCTACAGTTCTTATAGAACAACGACTGGATTTTTCTAAGTGGGTACCTGAAGGCTTTGGAACTGGGGATTGCCTCATCGTGGCAGACGGACTTCTTCAGGTTATTGATTATAAGCACGGACTTGGTGTTCTAGTTGATTCAGACTATAACCCACAAATGATGTGTTATGCACTTGGAGCACTTGAGATGTTTGATGGACTTTATGATTTTGATAAAGTTACCATGACAATCTTCCAGCCACGAAAACATAACATTTCTACCTTTGAGATGGAAAAAGCTGAGTTGCTTGAATGGGCTGAAAATGTACTCACTCCAAAAGCTGAACTTGCATTCAAGGGTGAGGGGGAGATGCAATCTGGTAAACACTGCCAATTCTGTAAGCTTAAGAATGTCTGTCGCAAACGTGCTGAGGATAATTTGGCACTAGCCAAGATGGAGTTTGCGGATCCAGCTTCCCTTGATAACGAGGACATTGCAGAGATTTTACCTAAACTAGACCTGTTGATTTCATGGGCAAACGACATCAAAACTTATGCTTTAAATCAAGCAACAGACGGACAGCGTATCCCAGGATACAAACTGGTTGAAGGTCGCTCTGTTCGTAAATTCTCAGATGAGTCAGCCGTTAGCCAAGCAGTGATTGAAGCAGGCTATGACCCTTATGAGAAGAAACTGCTCACTATCACTGCCATGACTAAGTTACTTGGCAAGAAAACCTTTAATGACCTGCTTGGTGGTCTTATCATAAAACTAAGTGGTAAACCAACACTCGTTCCAATTGACGATAGCCGTC
>NZ_JAVIHI010000055.1:0-11416 GCF_036680365.1 Streptococcus sp. SS-4456
CAAAATTCCTGTTTGGGCTAGCCCAAACAACTTAACCTCTGGAACTCTAGTTATCAATGAACTTGTTGCACTTGACTTGACAACGTGCGATAAATTTTCAATAGATTTTGTAAGGTGACGAGGACTAGGTTGTAACAGTATTTAGATGCTACTTGATATAATTGTTTAGGCGTAATTAGAGTGTAATAATGATAAATCAGGCAGTTGCTCCATAGTGACAAAAAACTGATTTGGTTATGTTATAATAGAGCTATAACACTCAGGAGAATGATATGAATCAAAATCTATCCCACTACCAATTCTCACCAGAAAGCCAACATTTAGACAGGAAATCTGCACGCAAAAAGCCATCTGAACTTCTCAAACACCTGATTGCTTTTGCTAATGCGGACGGTGGTCAGCTGGTCATCGGTATTGAGGACGACAAGCAGAATAACATCATTACTGGCTTCAAAGATGGCAGAGCCTATCCCATTGATGAGTTCAAAAAGATTGACCGTGAGATGCGTGACACTCCTTTGGACTTATCTTTTGAAGAAATCCCTGTGAGAAACCATAAGGGTGAAGACGATGTGATTTTGGTTATCTCAGTTGAATTATCTTCAAACCGAGTGATTGCTGCGCCTAATGATGAAGTTTACCTGCGTCAGGGGGATGAAACGGTAAAATTAAGTTATGAACAACGAACTCAGCTCAGCTATGATAAAGGACAACGTTTCTTTGAGGATGAAGTTGTGGCTGACGCAACCTTGGAAGACATTGATGATAGTCTGGTACAGGATTTCAAGAATCGATTTGATATTTCAGACCGTTCTACGGAAGAAATTCTCAAAGCTCGGCGTTTTCTGGTCAATGGAAAATTGACCAAGGCTGCTATCTTGCTTTTTGGTAAATACCCATCAGCTTTCTTCCCTCAAGCTCGTGTTCGTTTTCAGCGGTTTGATGGCACGGACATGGGGACAGGGACTAGCTTTAATGTCATCAAAGAGGTGACGTTTGATGATGCTCTGCCAACCCTGATTATTAAGGCTCGTGACTTTATCCGTACCCAGCTGCGTGAGTTCCAATATCTGGATGACAATGGGAAATTTCAAATTTTGCCTGAGTATCCAGAATTTGCCTGGTTTGAAGGTGTTGTCAATGCTGTTACTCACCGTGATTACTCTGTCTATGGCGACCATATTCGTGTGCTCATGTTTGATGATCGACTGGAGATTCATAGCCCAGGTAAATTTCCAAATATCGTCACCGTTGACAATATTAAGCATGAACGGTTTTCAAGAAATCCTCGGATTGCCAGAACCCTGACGGAGTTTGGATGGGTCCGTGAGATGAATGAAGGTGTTAAACGGATTTACTCAGAGATGGAATCAGCCTTTCTTCATGAGCCAAAATACTCTGAACCTGGGAACAAGGTTGTTCTGACGCTTGAAAATAATATTGTCAGCCGACACCTACGAACCAGAGACAGTTTAGAGAAACAGTTTACTGATTTTGGAGACCTCAATGCCGATGAGCAATTGCTGGTTCACTACATGTATAATTCAGGTGAGAAGATGACAACAGCAAAAGCCATTGAACTGACAGGAAGAAGTCGCTCGTTTGTTGTCAAAATGTTGCATCATCTTCGTGATTTAGAAATCATCACTTGGTTTGGTTCAAGCAAAAATGACCGCAATCAATATTATCTTTTAGTTGATAAGTGATTGCAGTCAGGGTATTATTAGTAATAAGAATACAGTAGAATACAGTAGAATACAGTAGAATACAGTAGAATACAGTAGAATACAGTAGAATACAGTAGAATACAGTAGAATACAGTAGAGAGGAGGATTGTCTTTGGTAAAAATTAAGAAGAATGCTGCTGATTTGGAGGAATATTGGAATGATCAGCTTAGTTACCTAAAACGATCAGTGGATTATTTTGATGAAGGAAATGAGACTGAAGCGAGACGAATTGCTAGTAGTTTGAGAGTTTTATTGCATCAAACAAATTCTTCACAATCTCTAGTTAAACAGTTAAATCGGTGCATACTCTATCTTTCGTCGAGCTATTTGTACACTCCTTCAAATTTAATTTCGACATGGACTCTTCTGGTCTTAGAGATGAGAGATAATCAGTTGACTTATAAACCAAATTTAGATTTTTATAAAAGCGGTGACCGGTTATTCTATTTAACATTTGAAGATTGGTGGAATGAAATAATATTTGATGATAAGCAAAATGTCTTTACGAGAAGAGATATTGTACTTTTTGTCGCTAATAATGATGGTGGAGTCCATGTTGACCCAGAGTTAAAGGAATCATTTGCTCTTCTTACGAGATACAATTCTCTTGGAGTTATAGATACTTACGGAGATTCTCCGTTATCAAACCCCATTTATCAAGCAGTTCGAGTAATTGCGGAAGAATTTTTATTAAGTGTTGTTATTAGTTCTTCAGGGTTAAAAAATCGTAGGCAATACAAGGAACGGAAATTTGAAATGAGGTTTATAGATAGTATGCGTAGATATAAGTGGTCTACTACAGATCTTAGTTTTTCAAGTGAAACAATGGATATTGTGAATAGACATAGAGTAGAGGCGAGGAAATTGTACAGACAAGAGTTTGGAAATGGTATGGCTGTAGAGTATATTGGAAAATAGTCGTAGTATACAAAGTTTGATAAGGTTTTATAATATTATAAATTACTTCTGTTTGGATTTAGAGCCATCAAAAAATAAGAGAATCTAGAAAGGCTTGTATATTCATTCCTCAATTACATAAGCTCCGAAAACAGATTTTTGGTAATCTAATGGTAATCTCTTATTTGTAAGATTGGGTTATAAGTATCTATTTGTAATGAAAATGGGCTTTGAAAGCTTGATTTAATAGCCTTTTACAGATAGTTGACTTCTATCACCCAAAACCAGGTCTTAAGAAAGCACGTAAAGCTTCACAATTTAGTAAACGTTAATATACCGCGATATATCAACGTTTCAGAGCACTCGCAGGGTTTCCCCTACGGGTGCTTTTTTCGTGATTTTTTGAAAAGTTTCCCCTAAAATTTCCCCTAAATTTTTATAAGGTTTCGATAGGCGATTTCTCCCATTGCAATTGGGACTACGTTAGATGTATTTATATACGTTTTTGTAGTTGATGTATCGCTATGAGTTAGAGCTTCGGAAATTATTTCAATGGAAGTACCTGCTTGTTTAGCGAGGGTTGCCCCTGTGTGTCGGAGTTTGTGAGGTGTAGCGTGTTTAAAGCGTGGAACTTTTAGTTGATAAATGATTGCAGTCAGGATACTATTAGTAATAAGAATACAGTAGAATATAGAAAAGCGGCTATCAACAATCAGGTTGATAACCACTTTTTTCATTATAGACATTATTTCAAGAATCGCTGTGAATATGTCAAATTCGTATAGAGAGTATTTTATTTATCCATCAGTTCTTTTAATAATCCATTGTATTGGTCCATAGCACTTTTTAATTCTTTGTCAAAGTCAAAAGTTGGCTCAGATTTGAGAATGCTAGATTCTATACTCGAATCCTCTTTACAAACTTTTGTAGTACTGATGTTCAGTGGAAAATTCATTGGATACACCTCTCACTATTGCAACTATATTATACATGGTATGTGAGGAAATTAAAAAGAGAATGCTTATGTCAGTTTATATACTCGGATTTGTATTCCTTCAAGAGTTTACTTCATGTTTTTGTGCTTGTTCAAGTTGTTCAGGCTAGCTTGTGTGTCGCATTTGTCTTACCGCTTGCGGACTGGGGCTCTGTGATTCCTTTTGCGACTATGCTTTTTGTTAAATAGACCTTTTAGTTGTCGAAGGGAAAATTTAGTCTTGCCAGATACTCATTTGTTTTGTATAATATAGTTACTTTATAAAGAAACTTATTGAGGTGAAGGATGTTTTCAGGGGAGCGTTTACGAACGATTCGTTTGGCCAATGAGATAACGCAGGAAAATTTAGGGAAGTTAGTTGGTGTCGGGAAGGTGACGATTTCTAAGTGGGAATCGGAGACGACGGTTCCCAATGCCAAGCATTTGCGGGCGTTGGAAGAAACATTTTTGGTGGAAATGGGATATTTTGATGCAGATTTTAATCTCTTGTCGGTCTACCATAAACTGACTAGTGCTCATCAAGGAAAGGTGATACGTTACTCACGGCGTTTATTGGAGGAACAAGAGCAGTCTGTACAATTTGTGGCCTATCAGGTTCGAACCAATATTTTGCTGTCGGCAGGGCCTGGTGAGGCCTTTGAGGATGAGTTTGAAACAGAAACGGTCTATTTCGATAGCGAGATGGACCATGACGTGGCGACTTGGATTAAGGGTAATTCCATGGAGCCCATGTTCCAATCAGGAGAGGTGGCGCTTATCAAGGAGACTGGTTTTGATTATGACGGCGGTATCTATGCCATTGTTTGGTTTGGTCATACCTATATCAAGCGTGTGTATCGGGAGGAGGAAGGTTTTCGTCTCGTGTCCATCAATCCAGACCATCCGGATAAGTTTGCCTTCTATGAAGACCAGCCTAAAATAGTAGGAAAGGTTGTTGGGCATTTTATGCCTTTGGCAGTTTAGGGACTATGTAAAGACAACTCAGCTAAAGAGTGGGCGTCAGGGCTAGAGGGATGGGAAAATATTAGGTAGTATTTTTGAATGTTAACCTTAACTTTCCCCATGGAATTTGCTATAATTTAGGTAGAATGTAAGTCTAGGAGGCTACTTATGGAAGTCAAAGATGTCATGGAAATTTTGGAAGGCATGAAGCTAGGGATTTTTGCGACGGTTGATCAGGCTGGCAATCCCCATGCGCGGCCTATCCACATCACAGCTGCCAATGAAAATGGTATCTTCTTTATGACTGGTTCGGAAACGCATTTCTATCAGCAACTGATGGGGAATGAGCGCGTGGCAGTAACCGCCCTATCAGAAGAAGACTACTTGATTCAAGTGATTCGTATCGAGGGCAAAGCTCGTCTAGCTAGTCAAGAACTATTGGAGAAGGTTTTTGCGGACAATCCTTATGTTCAACATGTTTACAAGGATGAGGAAAGTCGCAAGACCATGCAGATTTTCCAAGTCTATGAGGGAGATGGCTTCTATCATAGTTTGACCCAGGGGCATAAGTATGTCTTTAAAATCAATAATGAGGTAGGTCAAGCTCGAACAATCTAAGCTACTAGCTTCGCATTCATGCTATTCTGTGCTATACTAGAACGAAATAACCGAAAGCAGGAAATGCCATGACCAAATATGCCCTTTTTAGTTACACAACAGGTAATATAGGAGATGAGATTCAGTCGGTAGCGACGAGTCGTTTTTTACCACAGATAGATTACTATGTGAACAGGGATTATTTAAATGAGTTCCAGTATGATGGTGAGGAATCAATCAAGCTTATCATGAATGGCTGGTATTCCCACCGCCCGGAAAATTTTCCATTAAAAAATGAAAAAATCGATCCTCTATTGATATCGATGTTTATCGATGAACCGGTGCAAGAGCAATTTTCTACAGAAGAAAATAGAGCATTTTTCAAAAAATATGGTCCAGTTGGTGCGAGGAGTGGAGCTACCAAAGACTTCCTTGAATCGATCGGTGTAGACTCGTACTGGTCTGGTTGCTTGACATTAACCATTCAACCAGAAAAGAATGTGAAAAAGCAGGATTTTGTCTTAGCGATTGATTTGCCCAATGCTGTTTATGATAAGTTGGCAAGAGAATCTATTTATCCGGTTATTCGGATGAGTGCGGATATCAACCACCAGTACATGAGCCCTTCTCAACGGATGAAAGTGGCTCAGTACTACCTCTACCTCTATCAGTCAGCACGTTTTGTCGTTACCACTCGTTTGCATGGAACCTTGCCATGTTTGGCGCTTGGAACTCCTGTTCTGAATATTCAAGAACAAGGGTTTGAAGAAGGGCGTTTTTCTGGTTTGCGTGAGTTGGCCAACCACATGACGGTTGAGGAGTTTTTGGTAGGAGCTTGTGATGTGAACCAGCCTTTGCCAAATCCACAAAAGCATCTGGACATTCGGAAGGAACTAGAGGAACGCTGCCAAGCTTTCACAGGTTTTAAGAGCGAAGCTGGATACCTCAATGGGCAGGAAGTTATAGATTTCTTGATGGATCCAGAGTTGGTTCAAGCCATGGTGACGGGACTGTGGTCAGCTCACCAGTATTATGGAATCTATCGTTAAAAAGGGGAAAACCCCCTTTTTGTTTACAGAAAAATGACAGACTATTTTTGCATTTCTAGTCTAGGCATGCTATGATAAAGGTAATATTTAAGAGGGAATGAGGCGTTTAAGTGGAAAAAGTGAGTGTAATTGTACCTGTTTACAATGGGGAAAAACATCTTCGTCAATGTGTCGAAAGTATTATGGCACAGGATTATAAAAATCTAGAGATTTTATTGATCAATGATGGTTCGACAGACGGGTCAGCTCTCTTGTGCGAGCAGTTACGTCAGCAAGATAGACGGGTTAGAGTGGTTCACAAGGTGAAGAATGAGGGTCTAGGCGCGGCCCGTAATACATCCCTTGAGGTGGCGACAGGGGACTATATTGTATTTGTGGATGCAGATGATTGGATTGATCCTAATCATGTTTCTGATTTGCATGAGCTTCTTACTCGTACAGGAAGTGATGTAGCCATTTCCAACTTTACTCAGTATTACGAGGAAACCGGGCAGTTCAATTTACATATTGCGGCAGACGATTATTACGAGGCTGTCTATAGCCCAGAAGAGTGGTTTGCTTTCCAATATGGTGTTGGCCACAATATTTCCCTCTGTTTCACAGTACCTTGGAGCAAAATGTATAAAAAGTCTCTGTTTGAATACATCCTCTATCCGACAGATGGTTTTGGGGAGGACGACCGGACAACTTGGAAAACATACTTGGCAGCGAATCGAATCGCCTATATGCATCGCTCTAGTCTGATTTATCGTGTCAATGCGGGGTCGATGACTCAGACAGCCGATCAGGCGACAATATTTTCAACGGAGCCAGTAGCAGAACGCCTTGAGGTGCTGGGCTTGCTTGGTTTTGATTTGTCACGGGAAATTGCCGCCTACAAATGGCGTTCGCAGATAAATCGGGATAGCAAACTGCGTAATGGGGATGTAGTAGCTTATAAGAACTTGGAATTCCGCAAGCGGATGATAGATAAATACGGAAACAACTAAATGAGAGTCTATATTACAAATTTAAACGGTCAAGCAGCATCTTCAACGGCGCAGCTTGGACAAAATATGGTGACAGATATTGCGATTGGGCTTGGCTATCGTGAACTGGGGGTCTATGCTTATAATATGGAGGCAGATAGTCCGTCTGAACTCAGTAAACGCTTGGATGGGATTGTGGCTGGCTTGCGGCATGGGGATGTTGTCATCTTCCAAACGCCGACTTGGAATACAACGAATTTTGATGAGCGCTTGATGGCAAAGTTGAAGGCCTATCAAATCAAAATTGTGATTTTTATCCACGATGTTGTTCCTTTAATGTTTGCGGGAAATTATTACTTGATGGACCGGACCATTGCCTACTATAATCTAGCAGATGTCATTGTGGCCCCGAGTCAAAAGATGCTTGATGTCTTGCGTGAACATGGTTTGACTGTGAAAAAGACACTAGTTCAGGGGATGTGGGATCATCCGACCAATGCTCCGCAATTGCCAGCTTGTTACAAGCCCTTGATTCACTTTCCGGGCTCACCAGAGCGTTTTAGTTTCATGAAAAGTTGGAACTATCCTGTTCAGGTTCATCTTTATTGTCGCCAAGAGGTGGAGTTGCCAACCATGGTAAAACGTCAGCCTTATCGCCCAGATGAACAGCTCTTGTTAGAAATGTCGCAAGGTGGATTTGGCTTGGTCTGGATGGATGATCATGACAAGGGGTATCAAACCCTCTATTGTCCGTATAAATTAGGTGCTTTTGTAGCAGCAGGAATCCCTGTGATTGTTCAGAGAGGAATTGCCAATCAGGAAATCATCGAGGCGAATGGACTTGGTTTGGTTGTGGACAGTCTGGATGAAGCGGTTGAAAAAATTCAAGCTATGACACCAGCTGACTATCAGGGATTTGTGGCTAGAGTAAGGGCCTTTAATCCCCTGGTTCGACAAGGGTATTTTACGAAAAAATTATTGATCGATGCTGTCTTTAGTGCTATATGTGATGGGGGAAAAGGATGAGAAAATTAGAAGAAATTCGTGTTTTGCCGATTTTGGATAGCCTTGCTTATATCAAAGAACACCAGTCCTCTGTTGTGCGATTTGGAGATGGAGAAATTGATGTGATTCAGGGGTCTAGCATCCCCTATCAGCCATATGATTCAGAATTAGCGGCGGCATTAAAAGCTATTTTGACCATTCCAAGTTCTCCGGAATTAGTGGTGTGTTTGCCAGATGTCTTTCAAGGATTGGAACGGTATAATTCAAATGCTCAACAATTTTGGAAGAGTCATTTTGAGCGCTATGGTCAATTTTATGCCCACGAGTGTCAATCTGATTGGTACGGTTCAACCTTTATTTCGCGTCCCTATATCGACTTGGTGGATAAGGAACCTGCGGCAGCCTATTTTGCGGCCATTAAGGACTTATGGCAGGGGCGAGATATTTTGATTGTCGAAGGTGAAACCAGTCGATCAGGGGTTGGAAACGACCTGTTTGCTGGAGCAGATTCTGTTTCTCGTATCGTTTGTCCATCAAAGAATGCTTTTGCTAAATACGATGACATTTTAGAAGCGATTCTAGAGCATGCAGATGATAAGTTGGTCCTTCTGATGTTGGGGCCGACAGCCAAGGTCTTGGCAGTTGATTTGATGCAGAGGGGTTATCAGGCTATTGACTTGGGACACATCGATTCCGAGTATGAATGGTTCCAGATGAAGGCGACATCCAAGGTGAAACTTGACCACAAGCACACCGCTGAGCATAATTTTGATACAGATATTCAGTTTACAGAAGATGCGGACTACCTTTACTCCGTAAAGGCTTGGGTGGGTGTTGCGCCGCAAACTCTACAGGAGGTTTCGGTGAAAGAAGAACACGAAGCGCAAGCAGTACCTGCTTTAATTAGTATTATTGTCCCTGTTTATAATGTAAAGCCTTACTTAAACCGCTGCATTGATTCTTTATTGAAACAGACTTATCCTCATTTTGAATTGATACTAATTAACGATGGCTCGACAGATGGGAGCGCCTTTGTTTTGGAAGAATATGCCAAAAAAGATGAACGTATCCGTGTCATTCACCAGGAAAATGCAGGGGTGTCTGCGGCACGCAATAAGGGGATTGACAGTGCGAAGGGGGAATATATTACCTTTGTCGATTCAGATGATTTTGTAGAAGATTACTATCTCCAGCATCTATATGACGGAGCGAGAGAGTCAGGCTCGGATATTGCCGCCACTAATTTCACCTCTTTCAATGAGGAACGGCAGTCTTTCCTTTTTTACCATCATGAAGGAAACTATTTTCAGACGGTCTATTCCATCCAAGACTGGTTGGACTTAGAGGGAAATATGAAAAACAATATGCACCTTGCTTTCACCTTCTCTCCGTTGAAATTATTTAAAAGGTCCTTATTTGGAGATATCCGCTACCCTACAGGTCGTCTCAGAGAAGACGATGCAACGATCTATAAATTGTATTTGAAAGCCAATCAGATCCATTTCACCAATGAAGGTCCCTATTATTACTCACAACGACCGGAAGGGTTGTCTCGGTCTGTCATGTTGCAAGACATCACGACCATGATCAGTAACGCGGAAGAAAGGATTGCGCTATTGGTAGCCTTAGGCTATAATCCGGCCGCCCAGATAGATTCCTATGTAGCTCGTTTGAAAAAATGTCAAGTAGATGCCCTCTATGCAGGTCAGATTGAGCTTTATCGAGCTATTAGTGCTAAGTTAGATTTGATGAATCGATTTAGAAAGTAGAGATAGGATGGAAAAAGTATCAGTCATTGTTCCTGTATTCAATGCGGGTATCTACTTGAAGCAGTGTTTGGATAGTATTTTAGATCAAACCTATCAAAACATTGAATTAATATTGGTGAACGACGGATCTACAGATGGTAGTGCCAGTGTTTGTGAAGCTTATCGTCAAAAAGATAGTCGAGTTAAATTGGTGAATAAGGCACTCGGAGGAGGAGGGGTCGGAGCAGCACGAAATACAGCCCTGCCTCTGGTTAGTGGTGAGTATGTTTTATTTGTTGATAATGATGATTGGTTGGAACCGAATCACATTGAATATCTCTATCAGTCGTTGAAAGAGACGGATGCTGATATTGCTGTGGTTAACTTTACTCAATTTATGGAAGAGACCAATTCATTTGCTTTCCACCTGCAAGCACAGGATTACTTTAGGCAGATTTTTAGCCCACGAGAATGGTTTAAAAAAGAGTACGAGAGTCGATTTTCGATCAGTCAATGTTTTACCGTCCCATGGTGCAAATTGTATAAGGTTGCATTGTTAGATGGAATTGTCTACCCAGAGGATGAAAAGGTCGAGGATGACTACACAACTTGGAAAATATACCTAAAGGCTGAGCGAATCGTGTATTCAAATACTAGTTTGTATTATCATCGTAAGCGTCAAACAAGTGTGCCCAAGACAGTTGAGATCTCTTCGGTTTTTCCTCTGAAGAGCATTGAAGAACGTATTGCTGTCTTATCATTGATTGGTTTTGATATCGAGCCAGAATTACGAGCCTATAGATGGCGATTGAATCTACACAAGGATTTTTATTTGAAAGCTGGTAGGATGCAAGACTATCAAAAATGTATGCAAAAGATTTCAATTTTAGAAAAATGGAAAAGATGAGAGTAATCTTATCTTTTCTTTTCATTCCCAGTCTATGACAGAGAGTTTGAGTCGCTCCGTATCGGAATCTGTCTTTGAGTCCGTCTCCGAATCCATCTCAGAATCAGTCTCCGAATCTGAAGCGATTACGCCTGCTCAGCAAGTTCCATCTCAAACCCTATCCGAATCTGTTCTCCAAGCCTTGCCAAGCACAGGTTAGGAATCGCAAACCTCCCTCTCCTTGCTCGGAGGAATGCTGTTATTTGTACTACTCAAAAAGAAGAGTAAGAATAATCATGACACCAGTTGTAATCAACTGGTGTTTCATGAGCAACATAAGACGAAAAATACGTTTTCATTGCAGCAAAGTCTTTGACTTTAATATAATTCCTTGGTATAATAAATGGATTATTTAGGGGGACTATTTTGGAATAGGATATTTTTAGGACACTAAATGATAAAGAAACATCAGGGGGATCTCTTTGAATGAAAATGCAAAGAAAAGATGACTTTACCGAAGTATCTCGAAAAAGTCGTGTAAAAATGCATAAATCCGGTAAGCACTGGGTGAGGACAGTCATGTCGCAAATCGGTTTGATGCG
>NZ_JAVIHI010000056.1:0-11310 GCF_036680365.1 Streptococcus sp. SS-4456
AGATGGGGTGGTTTCAGCATTAAAACAGCCATTTTTCTCTAAAAACAGTAAAAAAGACAAACACCAAAACGATGTTTGTCTGCAATCTGAACTGGCTATGACTAGCCAGTTTTCAGTTCAGGAAACAATTTCCGCAAGATTTTCGGTGTAATGCTTTGTCCAGGTCCTGCGTATGTGTAGGTGTGTAGGTACATGGCAGGGTTAAAGTTAAGCTCGATACAAGTGCAGTTTGGCTCTTCCTTGCTGGCTGGCTTGGTGCGGTCGGGGATAATCAAATCTACACCGCAAGCCCAAGCTCCCATAGCAGTCGCCATATCGGCGGCCAGTTGCTTGTAGGACTCATCCATCTGATCGGTCATATCAATGGAGTCGCCACCGGTTGAGATATTAGAATTGCCACGCAGAAAGGCTTGGACGCCTTCTGGCAAGACCGTATCAGGCGTATAGCCCTGCTGCTCCAACATGAGCAGTTCGATATCACCCAGATTGATGATTTCCAACGGAGAGCGATGGTCACGGCCCCGCAGGGGATCTTGGTTTTTTTGGTCCACTAATTCACGGATGGTTGACTGCCCATCCCCAACGACATTGGCTGCGACGCGGAGCAGGACAGCCTCGCACTTGCCGTCCAAGATGAAGAAGCGGTACTCAGTTCCCGCTACGAACTCCTCCACTAGCACATGGCTATCTTCCGAAAAGGCTATATCTAGGGCTTTTTCATAGTCTGCTTGGCTGGCAGGTTCTTGGAAGATAGAGATTCCTAGGCCGAAGTTGGTGGATTTTGGTTTGACAACAATAGCAGAGCTAGCTACCTGACCGTAATACCGCAGGGCCTCTTCCTTGTTAGCAAATTCAGCTCCCGCAGGCACTGGAAAACCAGCCTTGTCCAAAATCTTCTTGGTCACGACCTTGTTGGCCATGGCTAGAGGAATGACGTAGTTGTCCTTGGAGGTCATGTTGCCATTTTTGATGTACTCGACATGGTCACCATGCCAGAGCTTGAGAAACTGGTCTTCTTCATCCAAAATCTCGACATGTAGGCCCATTTGAATGGCGTCAAAGAGAATCATCTGGGTGGAGAGTTCCATGTTTTCATAGCCCTTGAGGGCGTAAGGGGCTGTCCAAGCATAGTCATGGAAAGTCTTGCCTTGCTGCTGACCGAAGTGTTCCAAAGACCCGTCTTCAACCTGCTCTGCTATTTTTCCAGAAAGGGTCAGACGAGGGTTTTGAAGGGCCGCCTCTACCTGAGCAATGAGCTGGCTGTAGTAATCATCCAGTCCGAAATGCTGAACGATAGCCTTCATGGCGGTCAGGATAGGGCTGGCATCTGCCTCTGCTGGTAGGGGGGTGTGGGGGTGGCTGAGGGCGATGCGGTTGTTGAGTGCTGCCGCTGTTGCCAGTTCCTCGTCGACCTGGTCCATATCATCAAGCCAGAGGAGAGCCAGGGCAAAGAGGTGGGTGGTGTCAAGGGTCTCTTGGCTAATGGCTAGAGGCTCAAAGGGGTTGAGGTCAAAATTGCGGAACTCCAGGTAGGTAATGCCCTTGGTCAAAAAGTCCCGACTGGTCTTGGCACCGCGGAGGCGAACCGCAGAGTAAAATTCCTTTTCGGCAGACAACTGACCGCTAGCAACTGCCTGCTCGATGTCGGTCACGTACTGCTCCAGAGAAGAGAAGGAGATGTGGACATCGGGGGCGTTGACATAGCCGTAGTTGGAATTGCGGATAGACCGCACGCAGCCAATTTCATCTGTCAAAAATCCTTTTTCCGCTAGACTGCTAGCTCCGTAGAGGTAGGTCAAGAACCAACGGTAGCGTAAGAAATTCTGAGCCAGTTTGAGATAGAGGGCGTTTTTGAAGGTGATGAGGTCGTCGTAATCACTGGCTTCAAAGAGTTGCTGGGTCAGGTCCTTGCCGAGCTCGAAGTTGTAGTGGATGCCTGACATAGACTGGAGCAACTTACCATAGCGTTCTGCCAAACCAACACGGTACTGATACTCATAGTCACTTTCCAGTTGGGCAATTTGGATTTCTTCTTCTGAAATGACAGGTGGCATGGACAGGGGCCAGAGATATTCTTGTTTATCCATAGACCGCATTGCCACATCCGTGATGGCTCCGAGGAAACGACGAGCTTCCTTGGTCGAATGAGCCACGGGTGTAATCAGTTCTAGTTGTGGCTCGCTGTAATCGGTCTGGATATAGGGGTGAAAACTGCGTGAACCCAGTTTTTCAGGGTGTGGTGTCTGAGCCACGCGGTTGTCGCTATTTATTCGTAAGGATTCCCGTTCCAAACCAAAGGTGGCTTGGAGGATAGGGCTATTTGGGGATAATTTCTGTAACATAAGCAATCCGTCCAATTTCTGATAGTGTCTTACAACAATTTTATCTAGTTTATAAAACAAATACAAATTTCTGCTACGTTTTGAAAGAAAAAATGAAGTTGGTAAAAGGAAAGTATTGGGAGGCTTCGGAAATTCCTGTCAAAAACAAATTTAAAAATGTTCAAGATAAGCGTTTGTTCGTATTTTAGGATTGAAAATAATGCAACAAGAAACAACATCCGATATAAACGAAAATATTGGAAATTCTTGAAAAAATGTTCGTTTTTTGGTAGAATGGATTGTAAAACGAAACTTGCAGGTGAGATTCCTGCCAGAAGTAGAAGAAAGGCTGGACTGGTCAGCCGGTTCAGAGAAAGAGTGAATATGACATCAGTAGTTGTTGTAGGAACCCAATGGGGCGACGAAGGTAAGGGTAAAATTACAGACTTCTTGTCTGCTAATGCTGAAGTAATCGCGCGCTATCAAGGTGGAGATAATGCAGGACATACTATCGTTATCGACGGTACCAAGTATAAGTTGCACTTGATTCCGTCTGGAATTTTCTTCCCAGAAAAGATTTCGGTTATCGGAAATGGTGTAGTTGTCAATCCAAAATCCTTGGTTAAGGAAATCAACTACCTCCACGATTCAGGTGTGACGACAGATAATTTGCGTATTTCAGACCGCGCACACGTTATCTTGCCTTATCACATCAAATTGGACCAGTTGCAGGAAGAATCCAAAGGTGAGAACAAGATTGGTACAACCAACAAGGGGATCGGTCCAGCCTACATGGATAAGGCTGCGCGTGTTGGTATCAGAATCGCAGACCTCTTGGACAAGGAGATTTTTGCTGAGCGTTTGAGAACAAACCTGGCTGAGAAAAACCGTTTGTTTGAGAAAATGTATGAGTCAACTCCGATTGAGTTTGATGAAATCTTTGAAGAATACTATGCTTATGGTCAAGAAATCAAAAAGTATGTAACAGATACCTCTGTTATCTTGAACGATGCCCTCGACCAAGGCAAACGTGTCTTGTTTGAAGGTGCGCAAGGGGTTATGTTGGATATTGACCAAGGTACCTATCCATTCGTTACTTCTTCAAACCCAGTTGCGGGTGGTGTGACGATCGGTAGTGGTGTCGGTCCAAGCAAGATTGACAAGGTTGTTGGTGTATGTAAGGCCTACACTAGCCGTGTTGGTGACGGACCATTCCCAACTGAATTGCACGATGAAATCGGAGACCGTATCCGTGAAATCGGTAAAGAATACGGTACGACAACAGGCCGTCCACGCCGTGTCGGCTGGTTTGACTCAGTGGTGATGCGCCATAGCCGCCGTGTGTCAGGTATCACCAACTTGTCCCTCAACTCGATTGATGTCTTGTCAGGTCTTGAAACCTTGAAAATCTGCGTGGCTTATGACTTGGATGGTGAGCGTATTGATCATTACCCAGCAAGCTTGGAACAACTCAAACGCTGCAAACCAATCTACGAAGAGATGCCAGGTTGGTCTGAAGACATCACAGGTGTACGTAGCCTGGATGAGTTGCCAGAAGCGGCTCGCAACTATGTTCGTCGCATCAGCGAATTGGTCGGCGTGCGTATCTCAACCTTCTCAGTCGGACCAGGTCGTGAACAGACCAACATCCTTGAGAGTGTGTGGAGTGCAAAATAAGATGGATAAAGGCTGAACGAGAGTTCGGTCTTTTTTGACTGACCAAATTTTGATTTCTTTCATTAAATTTGGTATAATCATGCTTATCAAACTAAAAAGAGGTACACAAATGGAAGGATTATTATTTCCTGTTTTGATGCTTGGCATGATTGGTTTTATGTTCTATAGCCAGCGCAAACAACAAAAACAACGCCAGGATGCACTCAGCCAGATTAAAATAGGTGATGAAATTGTCACTATTGGTGGTCTGTTTGGTATTGTTGATGAAATCGATGATAAGAAAGTTGTCTTGGACGTGGATGGGGTTTACCTGACCTTTGAACGCGGGGCTATTCGTAACCGAGTAACTGAAGCAACAAGTTCAATTATTGTAGAAGAAGCAAGTCAAGAAAAAACAGAAACAGCTATCGAAGAATAGATGACTTAAAACCGGGGAGAACCTCGGTTTTTTGCATGAACGCGCTAGCTGATTTTTGCGTAAATCCTTATAAATATGGTATAATAGGCTGATTATATACAGTATTTTTCGAGCTTTCGAAAGACGTCATAACAAGATATATAAATATTTAAGGAAAAAATATGTTTAGATTTAAATTTAAAAAGAAGGAAAGTCTTGAAACAGCTATTGAGGTACCCAAGCATATAGCGGTCATCATGGATGGCAATGGTCGCTGGGCCAAGAAGCGGATGCAACCTCGGATTATGGGGCACAAGGCTGGAATGGATGCCCTTCAAAAAGTGACTAAAACAGCTTCTGATCTAGGAGTTAAAGTATTAACTGTTTATGCATTTTCGACGGAGAATTGGTCTCGACCAGAAAAGGAAGTCAAATTTATCATGAACTTACCTGTGGAGTTTTATGATAAATATGTACCGGAACTCCATGCCAATAATGTTAAAATTCAAATGATTGGGGATCATTCTAAGCTTCCAGAGGCTACTTTGAATGCCTTGTACAAGGCAGAGCAAAAAACCAAGAATAATACGGGTTTGATTTTGAATTTTGCCCTGAACTATGGTGGGCGTGATGAAGTGACCCGAGCAATCAAGGCCATTGCACAAGATGTCTTGGATGCCAAGTTTAATCCAGGGGATATTGATGAAAAGTTGATTGCGGACTATCTCTATACTGGAAGTCTATCGCCTGCTCTTCGTGATCCGGATTTGGTTATTCGGACCAGTGGAGAATTGCGCTTGAGTAATTTCTTGCCTTGGCAGACAGCCTATAGTGAGCTGTATTTTACAGATATTGCTTGGCCAGATTTTGATGGTGAGGCACTGAAATTAGCTATTAAAGAATACAACCGTCGCCACAGGCGTTTTGGTGGCGTGTAAGGAGAGGTTATGACAAACGATTTGCAGAAACGAGTGGTATTTGGAGGGATTGCTTTTGCAGTCTTTCTTCCCTTTTTATTACTAGGGGGAACGGCTTTTCATTTCTTTGTAGGCCTACTAGCGATGATTGCTACGGCTGAATTACTCAAAATGAAACAGTTGGCTCCAAATTCAATTGAGGGGGTTCTTGCCATGTTGGCAAGTCTAGTCTTGACCTTGCCTTTGCAGAATTACCTGACTTTTTTACCAACGGATGGCAACTACACAGCCTATGCCATTATTGTGTCCCTTCTTCTCGGAACGACCGTTTTTAATTTGGGAGAGTACAACTACTCGGATGTTGTTTTTCCGATTGCCTCTAGTTTTTATGTAGGGATTGGTTTTCATAATTTGCTGTTGGCACGGACGGATGGCTTGAATAAGGTATTGTTTGCACTTTGTATTGTATGGGCAACGGATATTGGGGCTTATCTGGTTGGTCGCCAATTTGGTCGAAGAAAGTTATTACCAAAAGTATCACCCAATAAGACGGTGGAAGGATTTTTTGGTGGGATTGGCTCCGCTCTCGTCTTGTCGATTATTTTCTTATTGGTTGATAAAAGCCTTCGAGCAGGTTATCCCTTCTTCTTGATGCTGGTATTGGTAGCCATCTTCTCTGCTTTTGTTCAATTTGGTGATTTAGTAGAAAGTGCTATTAAGCGTCATTTTAGTGTCAAGGATTCTGGCAATCTGATTCCAGGTCATGGTGGTATTTTAGACCGCTTTGATGGTATGATCTTTGTCTTTCCTATCATGCACTTCTTTGGACTGTTTTAAGGAGGGACTATGAAGGGAATTTTAGCCTTTATCTTTATATTTGGTGTGATTGTAGTTGTTCATGAATTTGGGCATTTCTACTTTGCCAAAAAATCGGGTATCCTTGTCAGAGAATTTGCCATTGGTATGGGACCGAAAATCTTTTCTCATACTGGTCAGGATGGAACTCTCTACACCATCCGCATTCTTCCCCTCGGTGGCTATGTACGTATGGCTGGTTGGGGTGAAGATAAGACGGAAATTAAGACGGGGACGCCAGCTAGCCTGACCTTGAATGCAGATGGAGTTGTTACTCGTATCAATCTTTCCGGCAAACAACTTGATAATCTGAGTTTACCTATGAACGTGACCGGTTTTGATTTTGAGGAAAAGTTGGAAATCACAGGATTGGTCCTTGATGAAAATAAGATCTATCAGGTTGATCATGATGCTACGATTGTGGAGGAGGATGGGACGGAAGTTCGGATTGCTCCGCTGGATGTTCAATATCAAAATGCGACTGTCTGGGGGAAGTTGATAACCAACTTTGCTGGTCCCATGAATAACTTCATTTTAGGTATTTTCGTCTTTATTATGCTGATTTTTGCGCAAGGTGGGGTTGCAGATCCAACCAGTAATGCCGTTAGTATTACAGACGGTGGTGCCTTACAGAATGTAGGTCTGGTGACAGGTGATAAAATCTTGTCGGTCAATGGTCAAGCTACGGATACTTACACAGAGATTGCTACAATCATTAGTCAGGTAGCCTCAGAAGCCTCTACAGCTCCAAGTTTTGATTTGGTTGTTGAACATGAGGGGACTGAAAAATCGCTCACAGTTACTGCTGAGAAGGTTGACGATAGCTACCGAATTGGAATTTCACCGATTTTAAAAACTGGTTTCCTTGATAAGATTATTGGGGGCTTCCAGCAAGCGGGTGCGACAGCAGTTATTGTTGTGACTGCCTTGAAAAACTTGATTGCCAATTTTGATGTTAAGCAATTGGGTGGACCTGTTGCCATTTATTCTGTCAGCAATCAGGCTGCTGCAAATGGTTGGGTTTCAGTCTTTAACCTGATGGCTATGCTATCAATCAATATTGGTATTTTTAACCTTATCCCTATTCCAGCCTTGGATGGTGGGAAGATTGTCATGAACATTCTAGAAGGTATTCGCAGAAAACCACTTAAACCAGAAACAGAATCCTATATCACGCTGGCAGGCGTTGCAATCATGGTTGTCCTCATGCTGGTCGTGACCTGGAATGATATTATGCGTGTATTCTTCTAAATAAAAACTCCAAAAGGAATTGAATGCGTGCGATGCGCAGGATGTTCTGAATAATACGAAAGGAATTGAACACGGGCTGAAACCTGTGTCTTCCTAACAACCAATGATGAAAGGAACAGAGGAGGTTCGTAATTGAACTCGGTCTAAAAACTCGGAAAATAGGTTGAGAGCTACACCTCTGGATTTCCTGAAGATGAATATAAGAAAGGAATTGAATGCGTGCTAAAAACTTTACGAAAAAGATAAACCTGCCTTGTGCCAACGGCACGGCGTTAGGTTTCCTATTTTCGTTTCGTTTTCTTAACGCACTTATATCTTAATATGAAACAGTCTAAAATGATTATCCCTACTTTGCGGGAGATGCCTTCGGATGCGTCGGTGATTAGCCATGCTTTGATGTTGCGTGCGGGTTATGTCCGCCAGATTTCTGCTGGTATTTACAGCTACTTGCCTTTGGCTAACCGTGTCATTGAAAAAGCAAAAAATATCATGCGTGAGGAATTCGATAAGATTGATGCCATTGAATTTTTGGCACCAGCTCTCTTGTCAGCGGACATTTGGCGTGAGTCGGGTCGTTACGAAACCTACGGTGATGACCTCTACAAGCTCAAAAACCGTGAGGGTTCTGACTTTATCTTGGGTCCAACCCACGAAGAAACGGTGACACTATTGGCGCGTGATGCGGTGCAATCTTACAGGCAGTTACCACTCAACATTTACCAAATCCAGCCAAAATACCGTGATGAAAAACGTCCTCGTAACGGGCTTCTCCGTGGTCGTGAGTTTATCATGAAAGACGGTTACAGCTTCCACGCCAGCTACGAGAGCCTGGACCAGACCTACGATGACTATAAGGCAGCTTACGAGGCTATTTTCACTCGTGCAGGACTTGAGTTCAAGGCTATCATCGGTGACGGTGGTGCCATGGGTGGTAAGGATAGCCAGGAATTTATGGCTATTACACCGGACCGTACTGATCTGGACCGTTGGGTTGTCTTGGACAAGTCGGTTGCTTCTTTTGAGGAAATCCCAGAGGATGTTCTTGAAGCAATCAAGGCAGAACTTTTGGCTTGGTCTGTGTCTGGTGAAGATACCATCGCCTACTCTAGCGAGTCTGGCTACGCTGCCAACCTAGAAATGGCAACTAGTGAATACAAACCAAGTACAGCAGTTGTCGTCGAAGAAGACTTGGTCAAAGTAGCGACACCAGATGCTAAAACCATCGACGAAGTTGCTGCCTTCTTGAATGTCGCTGAAGAGCAAACCATCAAAACCATGCTCTTTATGGCAGATGGCGAGCCTGTTGTTGCCCTTCTTGTCGGCAATGATCAGGTCAACGATGTCAAGTTGAAAAACCACCTTGGAGCAGATTTCTTTGATGTAGCAGGCCCAGCGGATGCTGAAAAAATCTTCGGTGCAGGCTTTGGCTCACTTGGCCCAGTTGGTTTAGCAGAAAATATCAAGATTATCGCCGACCGCAAGGTCCAAGATGTGAAAAATGCTGTTGTCGGTGCCAACGAAGATGGTTTCCACTACACAGGTGCCAATGCAGGACGTGATTTCCAAGTGACTGAGTATGTGGACATTCGTGAAGTCAAGGAAGGCGAGCCTTCTCCAGATGGACACGGGGTTCTCAACTTTGCTCGAGGTATCGAAATTGGTCACATCTTCAAGCTTGGTACCCGTTATTCAGATAGCATGAATGCCAACATCTTGGATGAAAATGGTCGTTCTATGCCGATTATTATGGGTTGTTATGGTATCGGTGTTAGCCGTCTCTTGTCAGCTGTTCTTGAGCAACACGCTCGCCTCTTTGTCAATAAGACACCAAAAGGCGAATACCGTTACGCTTGGGGGATCAACTTCCCTAAAGAATTGGCACCGTTCGATGTACATTTGATTCCAGTCAATGTTAAGGACGAAGAAGCTATGGCCTTGACTCAGTCCATCGAAGCCAGCTTGGTCGGTGCTGGTTATGAAGTCTTGACAGACGACCGCAATGAGCGTGTCGGTGTGAAATTCTCTGATAGTGACTTGATTGGCTTGCCAATCCGTGTGACTGTTGGTAAGAAAGCCGCTGACGGTATTGTTGAAGTCAAAATCAAGGGAACAGGTGATACGGTTGAAGTTCATGTTGATCAGTTGCTTGAAACCTTGCAAATTTTGACTAAGTAATAGTAAATTAAGCAAATAACCTGTCCAGTTTAGTTTGGGCAGGTTTTTGCTTGTATCGATAGGACTTATATATTTTCAGAGCAAAGAAAAACTCCCAAATTGGCACGTCAATTTGAGAGTCATTTTCATTATAGTAGGGTCAGCTAAAATTTTGCTTATACCAAACCTTGTGCGATCATCGCATCAGCGATTTGTTCAAAGGCTGCGATATTGGCACCTGCAAGGTAGTCAGTACCAAGGTTGTATTTTTCAGCTGTTTCTTTGGCTGTGTTGAAGATGTTGGCCATGATGTCTTTAAGGCGACCGTCAACTTCCTCACGTGTCCATGACAAGCGAAGGCTGTTTTGGCTCATTTCAAGAGCAGACACAGCTACACCACCAGCATTGGCAGCTTTTGCAAGACCGTATAGAACGCCGTTTTCTTTGTAGACTTTGATAGCGTCAAGGTCAGATGGCATGTTGGCACCCTCTGCCACACAGTAAACACCGTTTTTCACTAGGACAGCAGCTTGCTCACCGTTGATTTCGTTTTGAGTTGCACATGGAAGGGCAATATCAGCTTTTCCATCGTAGTTCCATACAGAACCTTCGAAGTATTGAGCAGTTGCTTTTTCAGAGGCATATTCGGTCAAACGAGCACGACGGTTGTTTTTGATATCGCAAAGAAGGTCAAAGTCGATACCTGTTTCATCAATGATGTAACCATTTGAATCAGACACAGAGATAACTTTTGCTCCAAGTTCAGTGGCTTTTTGTACTGCAAATTGAGCTACGTTACCAGAACCTGAGATAAGTACAGTTTGGTCTTTGAAGGATTTACCGTTTGCAGCTAACATATTGTCAGTGAAGTAAACCAAGCCATAGCCAGTTGCTTCTGGGCGGATGAGAGAACCACCGAAACCAAGAGGCTTACCAGTCAAGACACCTGCATCAAACTGGCGAAGGCGTTTGTATTGACCGTACATGTAACCAATCTCGCGACCACCGACACCGATGTCACCGGCAGGAACGTCAAGAGAAGGACCAATGTGTTTTTGCAATTCTATCATAAAGCTTTGGCAGAAACGCATGATTTCAGCATCAGTCTTGCCTTTAGGATCGAAGTCTGAACCACCTTTACCACCGCCGATTGGGAGACCAGTTAAAACGTTTTTGAAGATTTGCTCAAAACCGAGGAACTTCAAGATAGATTGGTTAACAGTTGGGTGGAAGCGAAGACCGCCCTTGTAAGGACCTACTGCTGAGTTGTATTGTACACGGTAGCCACGGTTCACCTGCACTCTACCGTCCTTATCAGTCCATGGAACACGGAAGCTGATCACACGCTCTGGTTCAACGATACGGGCTAAGATGTTTTCTTCGATGTATTCTGGGTGTGCTTCAAAAACAGGCTCAAGTGTAGAGAAGAGTTCTTCTACCGCTTGGAGGAATTCTGTTTCATGTGGGTTGCGAGCTTTAACAGCTTCAAATGATTGGGCAATATAAGCTTTTGCGTTTGACATGTGGTCACCTAATTTCTTTTTTATTTATTAAATTATCTGACAATTTAATTTATCTGACAATTATTATAGCACTATGATTTTTAAATGTAAAGAAGTAAATGCAAATTTTTTTAATTTTTTTGCTTACGCACGTTGTCAAGTCAAGTGCAACAAGTTCATTGATAACTAGAGTTCCAGAGGTTAAGTTGTTTGGGCTAGCCCAAACAGGAATTTTG